>NZ_FYAJ01000002.1:300000-600000 GCF_900185625.1 Photobacterium andalusiense | reverse complement strand
CAATTCCATCATTGGCTGCAAGTTTACATCAATCGCCACTTAATATGCAGTTAACAATTATTAGCTACACGTTGACGGTCGCAATACTTATTCCTGTCAGTGGTTGGTTAGCTGATAAATTTGGTACTCGAGTTATATTCCTATGGGCTGTAGGGCTATTTACTCTCGGTTCATTAGCATGCAGTTTATCAACTACGCTCTCACAACTAATCGTCGCGCGTGTATTGCAAGGGGTTGGTGGAGCAATGATGGTACCAGTCGCTAGATTGGCGTTACTGCGTTGCTATCCGAGAAAAGATTTTGTTCGTGTATTAAATTTGGCAACAATGCCAGGCTTAGTTGGACCAGTTGTTGGGCCTTTATTAGGCGGTTTATTAGTAACTTACGCGAGTTGGCACTGGATTTTTTTGATTAATATACCCGTTGGTATTATAGGCTTATGGATAACTAAGCGTTATATGCCTAATCTTACCTCAACAACTTCTCATTTCGATTTTTTAGGCTTTATATTATTTGGCTTTAGCTTAATTTTTATTTTAGGTGGAATTGAATTATTTGGGAATCAAGCTGTATCTATTTTATTTCCAATATTAACCTTACTGGTCGGTGTGTTATTATTAATCGGTTATGGTTGGCATGCATTTAATAATGAAAAGGCATTAATTCCTTTATCTTTATTTAAAACTCGTACATTTAAAATTGGTATTCGCGGTAATATTTTATCGCGTTTAGGTACTGGTGCTATTCCTTACCTGGTGCCACTGATGTTACAGGTGGGAATGGGAATGTCTGCATTCTATGCTGGGTGCATGATGGTACCGTTAGCTCTTGGTGCTTTATTTGGAAAATCTTTCGTTGAGAAAGTTCTGCATCGGTTTGGTTATAGATGCACATTAATGTTAGCCACAGTCATTATTGGTGTCATAACGGCAGCATTTGGACTGGTTTCTAATCAGTTATCGATATGGTTTGCGGTACCGTTGTTGTTTGGCCTTGGCATAGTGCGTGCAACGCAATTTACGTCAATGAATACTATTACTTTAGCCGATTTAAATGATCAAAATGCCAGTGCGGGTAATAGTGCATTAGCGGTAACACAATTGTTAGCAATTAGTCTCGGTCTTGCTGTTTGTTCTTGTATATTAAAGCTATTTAATTCATACGGCTATGGTGATTCAATTGCCCATTTCCATCAGACTTTTATATCTGTTGGCCTAATAACAATTTTCTCTGCATTAACTTTTCTATCGTTAAAAAAAGGGGATGGTGATAATTTAATAAATAAATGATATATCATCACTTTCATTGATCAAAAGAAGAAAAGATGAAGAAAAGATAGGACATCCATAATTTTCATCCAAAGGCTGTTCTGTTATTACATCAAGCCTAACCCCGTCATTCCCTACAGTGAATGCCCGCGAGGGCGATAGGGGATCTACTTAGAGCGCACTGAAATCTCAAAGTGAAGATATGGGTGTCCTATGTTTCTTTCTTCCTATGTTTCTTTCCTACTGTTAGTTTCACCTAGATTATATTTTCCACTGCTGTGTTCGTGTGCACCGTATGATGGAATACCTTCAGAACTAGCTGCAAAATTAAATAATACATGCTTACTCAATACGAGTAATGAAGCTGTATTTATCAGAGTCAGCTTTAGTCATCCAGTGCTCACCAGAAGCAGGCGCTGAATCTAAAGTGAAGATATAGAAATCAATTCCTTTATTTCCCATCACCTTTTTAAAATAGGTAGCTTGCTTACGATGACTTTCGTCGGTATACGGGAACTCTTTAGCCGTTTTATCTCCTTCTGCCCAACTATGTACACCAACTTGCTTATTTAATGCAATTGCTTTATTGGTATCTGCTCGTTGTAAAATTCGTGGATAACCTGCTGCGAAGAGATCTGTACCTCCAGAGAAAACTGAACCTGTTGGTGTTACAACCGTTGTCATATTGTTACTTTTGATCATTAGCCCAGTGTACATATTAATATCGTCATCAGCACTGCCGCCGATATGGTTGTTAAACCTCAACGTCATCTCACTGCCTTGGTATAATTTTACAATATCAAAAAGCTGAGAATAGGTAGAGACACCTAGCGTCGACTCAATGCGATCAACGGTTCCGGTCTCTTTAAGAACATTATGATAAAAAGCGTTGAAGGCAAACGAAGTGGTGATTGTTATCTGATTTCCGTTTTGGGTTGTGCTCAAAATCGTAGAACCAATACTAGTAACGTATTGCGACAAATCATTATCGTATTCAAGCTCAATAGGTAGCTCTTTATTATTTGTGGTTGTTTTAATTAACGTGGTTTCATTAGAAACAGATCGCAGAGCTGCATCACAATCAAATAAATCCAAGCCCTTTCTCTCTGTGTAGATACCGCAGCTATCAACTCCTGCATCGGGTAAATACAAATCAATTTGTCGACCTAGGCTATCTGCAAGCCGGACCACTTTTTGTTCACGATTAAGATCTTCAGCAAACAGAATTTTATTATACTGCACACCATCATAAGTGAGCCTCATTGCCTCTTGCTGGATCTCTTGACGTTCTTGATACAACTCATCAAGCTTAGCTGATGAAAATACGTAATCAGCCTTGGGTTTAACTTGCGCTTTGGTAATAGTTTTATTCGAGTTAGAGCTTGAATTACACCCAGCTAAGATAATTAAAGGTAATGCCAGTAACGTCTTTCGATAGTTGTTCATGTAATTATTCCCCAAATGTATGATGGGAATATTCTATTGTTTAATATTGTAATTAGCTGTCGTGGGCGTGTAAGAGAATGTACGTTTTTTCTTAGCATCATTACATATTGACGAAGGGGAGGTTTCTTCTAGAGCTGAGACTTCCATAAGTGAGCTTCATTGCCTCTTGTTGGGGTTTTTGTCGGTCTTGATATGATTCACCAAGTTTAGCTGATGAAAATACGTAATCAGCTTTTGGTTTAACTTGCGCTTTGGTAATAGTTTGATCTGAGTTAGAGCTTAAATGACACAAGATAATTAAAGGTAATGCCAGTAACATATTTCGATAGTTGTTCATGTAATTATTCCCCAAATGTGTGATGGGAATATTCTATTGTTTTATATTGTAATTAACTGTCGTGAGCGTGTAAGAGAATGTACGCTTTTTCGGAGCATCATTTTTATTTTGCTGATTAATTCAAAATCAGCATTAAATTGCCGTAGAAAGTACTTAACCATTTGTATCTGGTATTTTTTGTAAAGTGTTTGAGTTAAATATGTAACAATAGTGACTAATAAGGTGTGACTCACTCACGCAGTTTCAATAAGTAAAACACACGATCAAGGCTGATAGTAGCATGACAAAATCTAAAATGATCATCGTGGAAGACGATGTAAAACTCCAAAAAATGTTGCAAGACTACTTCATCGCGCAAGATTTTGATGTCAACGTACTTGATGATGGCAGTAACGCTACACAGATTATCCTCGCAGAACAACCAGATATCGTGCTGTTAGATTTAATGCTTCCTGTAACCGATGGACTTACTATTTGCCGACAGACGCGTACACATTATAAAGGTAAAATTTTAATGCTTACCGCCAGCGATGATGATTTCGATCATGTCGCGGGTTTAGAGACTGGTGCTGATGACTATGTCACCAAGCCAATTAAGCCCAGAGTTTTGCTAGCAAGGGTCCGTTCGCTATTACGTCGTCAAGAAGCCAATATTCCTTCAGTCGATGACTTAAACAACCTTCAGTTTGGTCAACTTATCCTGAAAAATACCTATAAGAAATGTGAACTTGCAGGTAAGGTTTTGGCTCTCACTGATAGTGAGTTTGAACTACTTTGGTTATTAGCAAGCACCCCAGATACTCCGTTATCACGTGACTATTTGACACAAACACTACGCGGCATTGAGTACGATGGTATCGATCGGACTATTGATAACAAAGTTGTACGCTTAAGAAAGCTATTAGGTGACGACAAAGTACCAGCAGAGAAAATTCAGACCATTCGTGGCAAGGGTTACTTATTTGTTTCAACTGCTTGGTATTAACCTCGCTCAATACGAGCGTAATGAAAGAGCATGATTATGCGACGTATTTATTTGGAGTCCCTATCTGGGCTGTTAGTTTGTTTTTTTCTCGGTGTTGTAGCTAACGAAATGTTTGTTTATAAGCTTAATACTGACTATGAATATGTTTTAGAAGATTACGAAGCTAATGCTCACCAGCAATTAATAGAAAACATTGCAAAGAATCAAGGTCTTGATGCTGCACATCAAGCAATGAACCAATTTGTAGAGACCACTCGAAATAAACTGGTCACTTACGGGCCGAAGGATAAAATACCAACGCCAGTCTCTGAATTCTTTAAAGCCCATCCTGATCACTTTATTTTTCATGATGAAGAGCGTGATCTGTGGTTTCGTTTAGTTGGCAGTAATAATACTTATTATTACACAGCTGATAATAACACACTCGTTAGACAAAAAATTGATCTCGAAGACAACCTTGTTTGGCTATTCATTTTAGCCAGTTTTATTATGTATAGCCTAGGTTATCTATTGATTATTTTTCGTCGAGTCAAAAAACTGGAGGTAGCAACATTACGTTTTGCTGAAGGGGATCTCTCCTCTAGAGCTGAGACCAACAGCGGGAGTGCTTTAGGTTCATTAAATAAGTCATTCAACCTCATGGCCGACCGTATTCATCGCTTAATTGAGAGTAACCGAACACTCACTAATGCAGTGGCTCATGAATTGCGTACGCCAATATTTCGTATCCAATGGCAAGCTGAAATGCTTAAAGACACATCACTTAACGAAGAACAAAAAGCAACCGTTGCCAGTATTGTGGAAGATA
Organism: Photobacterium andalusiense; assembly: GCF_900185625.1. Lineage (GTDB taxonomy): Bacteria > Pseudomonadota > Gammaproteobacteria > Enterobacterales > Vibrionaceae > Photobacterium > Photobacterium aquimaris. The sequence goes on along the minus strand of NZ_FYAJ01000002.1, from coordinate 595,156 downwards.
CGGAAGAAATGGAAAAAATGGTCGATGAGCTTTTATGTTACGCCAAACTTGATAGTCGCGACCTAGAGAATTTACATCATCCATTAGAGATGAGGGATTTTCTTGATCATGCAATGTCACGCTGGAAAAAAGAGACTCAGCTTAACCTTAACCTCTCATTGTCAGAACAACCATGCTTGATACTGGCGGATGAAACATTGCTTAACCGTGCGTTAGATAATCTAGTGCGTAACGCGATGAAGTTTGCAAAATCACAGATTTCGATTGAAGCAACAGTACACCAAAATCAACTGCAGATTGCTGTGCATGACGATGGTAATGGGGTAGCAAAGGAACACCAAGCCCGCCTATTCGAACCCTTTTACGTTGGTGATAAAGCGCGCAATAAAGCCAAGAGTGGTCATGGTTTGGGGCTTTCTATCGTCGATAAAATTTGTGTACAACATGGTGCTACGGTGCAGGTTGGCCAAAGTAAAACCTTAAAGGGAGCAGTATTTACTATCACCTTTCCATTATGTAACGATTCAGCAGACAAACCTATACAGTAATGACAGAACACCTTTGGAATAATGTTCAACATTGGTCGAGAGATACTGTCTCCCCATAAATTTATTATTTGAATCACAATTATTCTTAAGGTGTATTATGAAAAAGTTATTATCTATATCTATTTTAGGCATTATTTCGCTAACGGGTTGTTCAGGCATTAGTCACAACGACGAAGTTTTCAGTGCGCACGCTGAAAGTTTTAATATTGTGGGATTTCAAGTTCCTGGTAATACCCAAGATCGTGTGATGAAGTTAGTGCCTAAAGGGGCAACCATTAAAACAATTAAATCAACAGATTCTGATACAAGCTCCGCTTTGGGTATCATTAACAGAATTCTCGGTGTCGACTATGTTCAAGTTAGTGGTAAAGATCATTAATTACACTTAGTTTATAGTTAATACAGACTGAAGTTAATTGATTGTACCAACAGAAATGATGTAAAGTATAAATGATATATTCGTAGAAATAGAAAAGTCTTAAAATATATAATTTCATTAAATGAATAATTAGTGATATTTACCAAATAAAGCTCCTAATTTAGGGGCTTTTTTAAAACCTTATCTGATCCACTTTCTGTTTTTAGGTATTTTTATAGAAAATGTACCATGTACTCATCAGTAGTAAGAATATTAACGCCTGCCATATCCAGTCATTATTATCGAATGAAGAAATAAAAAACATAGCTTAAAAATATTATAGAGAATATTTTTATGAATTTAATAAAATTATCCTTTTTCATTTTAGCTCTATCTTTATTCATTATCGTGAATAAAAACGGCCACCTAAAAAGGTGGTCGTTGGCTTGGTGCTTATAGAGAGTCTGTATTAGCGAAGATCATCAGCAACAGCTAGTACTGCAGCTAGGGTGTTGTGACCAAAGCTAATGCTACGCTCAGGAGACCAGCCGTATAGGCTATCTGGATGTTTATTATGATCTTTAAATGGCATTTCACCAGTGTAAGACAAGCAGTTAAATTACTCTGCAACCCAGTTTGAAGCTACTGTTAGGTTCGCTTTGACTGGTTTATCTTTGCAAAAAAGACAAAAAAAGATAGGACACCCATAATTTTCATTCAAGGGCTGTTTTGTGATTACATCAAGCCTAACCCCGTCATTCCCTACAGTGAATGCCCGCGAGGGCGATAGGGAATCTACTTAGAGCGCACTGAAATATCAAAGAGTAAGATATGGGTGTCCTATGTTTTTTTGGATAACCTGCTGCGAAGAGATCTGTACCTCCAGAGAAAACTGAACCTGTTGGTGTTACAACCGTTGTCATATTGTTACTTTTGATCATTAGTCCAGTGTACATATTAATATCGTCATAAAAAAGATAGGACACCCATAGTTTTCATTCAAGGGCTGTTTTGTGATTACATCAAACCTAACCCCGTCATTCCTTACAGTGAATGCCCGCGAGGGCGATAGGGAATCTACTTAGAGCGCACTGAAATATTAAAGAGTAAAATATGGGTGTCCTATGTTTTCTCTATGTTTTTCCGTGTGTTTCAAAGGCCATTACTCTTCATTATCAGAGTGAAAGCGCTAAATTTCTCAATTTAAGCAAAACTTGTTAGTTCAATTTAAGTTAGTTTCTTTAATTGGTTTGTTATAGGTGGTTTCTAAAGTTTCTAGAGTGTGGGAAAAGTAGAGGAGGAGGTGGTTTCGTTTGGGTATACTTAAAATAGAGATTATTGAGTAAAGACTTAACCTCAATTTTCTGTATAGTGAAACACTTCAAAGCGATAGTTTCTCCTTTAATGGAAAAATCGTTTTCGGATATGTTTACCTTCTCGTCCTTGTGGTTAAATAATAGATCGCTATTAACGATCTATTAAATATTATGTAGTCTAAAATTAATCAGCTAATCTTTTTGAATTACTAATAAAGCTGTTTTTAGATAGTGGTGATTTATAATAATCTTCATCAAGAAAACGTAATAATTTTTTTATGTCAACTTTTTCAGTGGGAAATTTTATTTTTTCACTTTCATTTCCATCAATAATTTCAGTAATAGTTTCTAGTTTTATATTAAATTCAGCTGCTATTGCTTTTATTTCGTTGATAGGAACTATTGAAAGAATATTGCTTTGTTGAACAAGTGATATTTTTTTTCTCATCCAAGAATCTGACATTGAAACCAAAACATCAACAGATTCAACTTTAAGAATAGAATTATCCGCAAATGAAATTATATCATCGTTAGTTGCTTCTTTATAATAATCACTTAAGTCAAAAATTTGGCGTGTATTATGAAAGTTTTTGAAATAAAGATTATTATCTTTAATTGTCGCTGTTAGTTTACTATCAATAGTTATAGCGATACCTTCGATTTTTTTATATACATCACCAGAATGATAAATACAAAAACCATTAGTTGATATTATTTTCCTTTTATCGAAGTTTTGGAGAAGTATTACTATATTACCATCTTCTTCCTCAAAACCAGAAAAAATAGCTTTAATTTCCTTCATGCTTTCTTCTGTTGGAGATATCGGTTCTATTGATAAGGGAGACTTTATCGCTCTTGATAGTTGATCAATATCATCAAACCCTTCAATTACTAATAACTCGCCATCATCTGGTTTATATTTACCATCAAAACTAATTATTTCAGCTCCAGAAAAAAAGTTATTTTTTAGGTTAAGTAAAGATTCAGTGATTTCTTTCTGAATATCTGAAGATAAAGTGAATTTAACGATTTTTTTAGATGGGTTACTTGTTAAAGCATATAAATTTAATAACATATATTAATCAACCTCTATAAGCATACTACTAGAAATTACTTTTACTTTTTTTATTGATTCTGGAGTTCTAATAACTCGTTTCGATATAAGCATGTAAACCATTGAATTATTAGACTCTACCTTATAAAATCTATATTTAAATAAAAACATTAATGGATGAGTTGGTATTGATGATATAAACCATAAGATGACACTTAGAATAGATACACATACAAATAATACATTAAAGTCAATGCCAATAGACCTCATAATAACAGGCATAGAATAAGCAAATAAAAAAGTTACAATTATATAATCTTGTGATTCAACTTTTTTCACAATGAAATTTATTGTTTCTGATTTTCTTTCAATTGCCTTATATATTCCAATAAACAAAAGAGCACCAAAAAAAAACAGACCTAATAGAATAAGACAATAATTATCAAAACCATAATCTAGCCATCTCACAATCATTAATGCGATTAATGTTGGGGAAAAAGCAGAAAGGAAAAATAAAGTTTTAATTGTATTGCGCATAAAAAAATTCATATTAAATAAGTTACGCAATTAGACACATAAAGTAGATATAATAAAATATAGAGAGTTAATAATTGTGATATTACCCATAAAAAAGTTGTAATAAATTGTTAATCGAAATATTGCGTCTGATATGAGGTTATTTATATTTAAAATAGAGAATATCCTCATGAGGAATTAATCGGTGTGTCATTACTTATAATGTATATGCTCTTGAGGGGTTTATCTTTAAGCGGAATTAGGATTTAGTTAAATTTTATCGTATGTAAATAACTCCTATATCTAAAAATGTATCTAACATAAAAAGCCATCGCCGATGAGGTAAAATTAAGTTATTATGCATCAGGTGTAATATCGTGACAAATGGTTTAATGAATTGTTAAATATAATAAGGGATGTAGTATGTTTACTGATGTTTTAATTAATTGTAGCCATCAAATTGATGAATTAACTTGTTGTAAAAAGGATAGTTCTCCTTGTAATTGTGTCAGCGCCTTGATGGATGATTATAGTATTAGACCCGATTCATATGATTGTATTAAGAAAATGAGTACTTATTCAGTAAGATATGGTCCAGCGTATATTAGTGAGGTATATCATTATTTAGTTGCAACAAATTTTACTAACTTCCTAACAACTCCGATTACGAAAATTATATCATTAGGATGTGGTTTTGCTCCTGATTATTATGCTATTAAAAAATACAGAGATATGTTTACTACTAGTTCTATAATTTCTTATACTGGAATAGACCGCAGTACCTCTTGGGAGATTGCGAGACCTGTTGCTAATGATTGTAATTTTATATCACTAGATTTAACAGCACCATTTTCACTAAGTGGAGCCAATGTTGTTATAATAAATAAAGTTTTTTCGACATTGTATCGTAACAGTATGCATACTTCGTTTTTAACTAATTTAGAGAGTGAAATTAGACGTTTACCTCAAGGAACTGTTATTATATTTATTGATATTAACCATTATAATATGGGAAGGGATGTATTTCATACATCGGTAAGCTCCATTTTACCTAATTTTACACGTTATTATTTTGATGGCCATCATGAATCAAATTGGGTCAAAATTCATAATAATAATTTGATTTTAGATATACCTGAAGATCTTTCAGTAAGTAGTTTAGAAAGCACTGGAAGTACTGTAGTATTCGAATATAGGAAGTGATTGTGATTATTAGTGCGAGTCGAAGAACCGATATTCCTGCTTTTTACCATCGGTGGTTTATTAATCGTATTAAAGCAGGCTTTTTATTGACAAGAAATCCATATAATGCAAAGCAAATACGTAGAATATCACTAGCAGTAGAAGATGTGGATGCAATTGTTTTTTGGACAAGAAATGCAGAAAAACTAATCAAGCACCTTCCTAGTTTAGTCGATTATAATTATTATTTTCAGTATACGATTACAGGTTATCCCAAGTTATTGGAAAAGCACTTACCGAACACTCATAAGTCTATTGATACATTCTCTCGACTGAGTGATATTATTGGACCAGATAAAGTTATTTGGCGTTATGATCCAATTTTAGTTTCTAATCTTACACCTATAGATGAACACAAGAGGAAGTTTGAAAAAATAGCAAAACTTTTAAACGGCAAAACTAGAAAAGTCGTAATTAGTTTTGCTGATTTATATCAGAAAACAGAACGAAACTTAAATATAATACAAAATTTTAAATATCATGATATTTTAGAAAATAGATTGGAGTTATTAGATTTGTGTTCTCATTTAGTTGATGTTTGTAAGGTCTATAATTTAGATATTGAGACTTGTGCAGAAGATATAAACTTAGATAATATAGGCATTGGTCGTGGTAAGTGCATTGATGAAAATTTGCTTAATAAATTATTTGATTTAAATTTGTCTTCATTAAAGGATTCGAATCAGAGAACTGAGTGTGGTTGTATTAAAAGTATCGATATAGGTGACTATAATACATGTTTACATGGATGCTCTTATTGTTATGCGACATATAGTGAGACGTCTGTTAAGAAAAATCAGTTAAAGCATGATCTAAATAGCCCGTTTCTATTAGGTGGAATTGAAGATGTTAACCCTAATCTTCTTACTAAGCCGATATTTCAACAATCTTTATTTTGATATACAGTTTATTGGTAGTAATAATCTCCCCTCTTATAAGGGGGGATTTATTATAAAATGACGATTGATTAGTTATTTAACTATTTTTGTATATTACTATTCTTTATTAATGGCCATAGCAACACGTCCAATCACTCTAATATCTTTCCCCGCAACCTCAATTGAAGAATCCCCAAAACTCATCGCTAACTTCTTACCCGGTAAACGCTGTAAATGATTAACTGAAATAGACCCGTCAATGTCAATTAAGTATCGATCAGACGCTGGGTTTACTTCTTGGGAAAAAAGACAGGACACCCATAAATTTCATCCAAGGGCTGTTCTGTGTTTACGATAAAATTAAACTACTTCACTGGCGTCCTTAAGGCTCAATCACGCGTTGAGTAGATCACGGATAGCCTCGTTCCTCGACTTCCGAGATGACGGATATTGGGCGAGTAAATACTCGAGATGGCGAGAGCGAATCTACTTACAGTGTGCTGAAATAAAAGATTTAAAAAAAGACACCCAAAAAAACGGCCACCCAAAGGTAGCCGTTAATATTATAAGTCGCAATAATCAGTCTTAACGAAGATCATCAGTAACAGCTAGTACTGCAGCTAGCGTGTCGTGACCAAAGCCAATACTACGCTCTGGAGACCAGCCGTATAGACTATCTGGATGTTTATTATGATCTTTAAATGGCATTTCAACAGTGTAAGACAAGCAGTTAAATTGCTCTGCAACCCAGTTTGATGCCACTGTTAGGTTAGCTTCGCCTGGCTTATCTTTACCGTAGCCGTGTTCGTCTTGGAATTCTGGCGTTACTGTTAATAGCGCTTGTTTGAATTTATTTTCAAGATTTTCAAGGCGCGCATCGTATGATGGAATGCCTTCAGAACCCGCAACGAAGTTAAATGGAATTGCCTCATCGCCGTGAATATCAAGGAACATATCTACGCCTGTTGCTAGCATTTTCTCGCGTACGTAGAATACTTCAGGGCTGTTTTCTAATGATGGAGTTTGCCACTCGCGGTTAAGGTTTACACCGATTGCATTTAAGCGTAGGTGACCACGTGCGCTGCCGTCTGGGTTCATGTTTGGTACTACATAGAAGACGGCTTTGTTTAGTAGGGCACGACCAACAGTGTCGGTTTCATCTAATAAGCGTTGTACTAAGCCTTCAACAAACCATTCTGCCATGGTTTCACCTGGGTGCTGACGTGCAATAACCCAGATCTTTTTCTTTGGTGCTTCTTCGCTATCAGCGGCGTGCTCATCACCAATCACTAATAGACTAACATCACGGTTATCTAGTGTATGACCGAGTGTTTCTAGGCGGCAGTTGTAATGACTTTGTGCAAGATGCAATAGATCTTGATGACGATCGTAGCTGTACGGTGCAAAGTAAGCAAAGTACATTGATTCATTTTCAGGGATCACGTTAAACGTTAATGTGTCGCCATCAAATTCTGAAGGAATACGGAACCATTCTTCACGATCGTAAGAAGCCACAACATCATAGCCATTCCAACCTTCAGGGTAGGCTGAGTTAGCAAGATCTAATAACTTAATGGTGTGTGGCTGCTGAGCTTCTGACTCTAAACGAAAGTGAAACCATTGATGTAATTCAGATTGGTTATCGTTAGGAATACTAAGTTGAATGTCGTCTTTGCTTTCTGCTTTAACTACATTGATGCTACCGCTTTCAAAGTTACTGAAAATTTTCATGGTGTTTACTCGTTATCGTTATAAGTATTAATTTAGGCTATCACAAACAATGGCTATCGATAATGATTTTTGTTCATCAAAATAAGGTTTCATTGTTAGCTTAAGTGATGACATAATAATAAAAATGCATAGATTTTATTAAAACAATGATTAAAGCACATTAATGTGACTAAGTTGGCTTTTATATTGATAAGTTATGCAGCAATATTATAGATACAGCATTTATGTGGCTGGTTATCTTAAAAGGGGTATGGTATTTGTATCAACCTATCCATAGTAAACATTGGTGTGGTTACACTTCTAAATGAAAGCCTTACATCTCAAAATTATTAAGTACATGCGTCTATTTCATGTATTACGCATTATTAGCGCCTGCATTATTGCTTTTTCTATCGATATATTTTTTAAGATCCCCTACGCAACTTGGGCACCGATCACGATCATCGTGGTGATGTCAGCTAAGTATTCCGGTGAAGTATCAGATAAAGCCAGTCAGCGAATCTTGGGGACGACAATCGGGGCTATTCTCGGTTTATCACTGTATTTTTTCCCCAGTGATAATGTCTATTGGCACTATGGATTATTAGTGGCAATGCTAAGTGTGTCACTTTACTTTACGCTTGGTAAATATTCATACAGCGCTATTTTAACTTCTGTCACTTTAGTATTAGTTGCCGGTAGTGGGCCAGGGGATTTACATATCGCATTATGGCGTACTACCAATGTGCTGTGGGGCGGATTAGTAGCGATTATCGCGAGCCAATATTTATTTCCAGCCAAAGCCACTGATCATTTTAAATTAGCCTGTGGTGATTTTTTACGTTTATTTCATCAAAACTATTCTGAACATAATGCGTTGGTTAACAGTGATGATGCTTATCGTGAAGTTCAGCTAGTAAAATTGCGTCAAACACTCAATAAGATCACGGCATTAGAGTCGAGTATTGGTCACGAGACACCAGAGATGAAGCTATCAGTCAAAAAGGCGATTGCTTGTCAGGTGAGAATGTTTAATTTGCTGGAGAATATCGTTCAAACTCAGTGGCGACATCAATACAGCAAAGAGAAAGTGCAGGAAATACGGGCATTATCAAAAGCTAAAGAGCAATTATCTCAAATGTGTGAATTATTGGGTGAGGACTTATTGGACTTAGAAAAACCACTTATAGTACTCAATAAAAAACAGTTAGAGATATTAGCCCTGTATCCGAAATTATCAGCAAGTGTTGATAGCCGTACTGATATTAGTTACTACGGCTATTTATGGCTTAATCGAGAATTGGCACGTCAGGTAGCAGAGCTTTCTGAATGGTTGTGCCAATTTGAAACGATTAAAAATGATCTACTTTAACGTCAGCTGTTATTTCATTGCCGAATAATAAGCCGCAATATCTGCCAAATCTTGTGAATTAAGGTTCTGTAATTGTCCCTTCATCATCGTTGCCATTGGGCCTGTTCGAGTACCGTTGGTATAGGCAAGCATCGCATCATACAAGTATTGCTGCTGTTGACCGGCAAGGTTAGGGTAGCTTGGTTGTGATGCGATGCCATTACTGCCATGACAAAAACGGCAACTTGGAGTTTTGAGTTCACCCTTAGTGGCATCACCTTTAGGCATTGCGTTAGCGTGACTACTGAGACCAACAGTAAGCACAATAGCGGTTGTTAGAATGCGAGAAATGTTTAATAGCGTCATGATTAATAGTCCATTATAGATGTAGATATATGATCGTATAGTAAAGGCATACGATAACTAATCAATGACTTGATGTTGGTTTTTGTTTGAATAATGTAACAATCAATGTCGTACATAATGACTTTTTTGTTCTCTGGCTTGCTAATAACGTTAGCTATCAGGTGTATTTCTTATGCGTATAAAGCGTGCAAAACGAGGAATTCCTCGGTCGGTATAGCCGTTAAAACGATATTGAATGGTTGAACCAATAGCAGGGGGAGACTGCCGCTGTTGATCATTAAAGCCTGAGCCTATTTTAAAAGTATTATTGGTTGCTGTTTTCACCCATACCGCCCCCATCATTCCTTGATATTTTCCATTACCTTCTTCATAGCCAATAATAATCGCTTCGGCATCTTGATGGTTTTTGAGTTTTAATAAATGTTCAGTACGACCTACAGTGTAATTATTTAATTTATGATGCAGCATTAAGCCTTCACCATCATGACTGCTGACTATATCTAACCATTGGACTAAGATTGCTAAATTATCGAGAGATTTATGCTCAACCCATTGTAGATGATTGATTGGTCGATGATTATTATTCCGCTGTTGGTCAATCAATGTTTGTAACTGACGATAGCGTTGTTCAAAAGGGGCAGTGTTATGTGGAAGATCAAATACCATGTAATTAACCCGTTGCCACGCTTCATGGTTAGGGGTGGCATCAAGCACAATACGTGTTAATGCTTGAAATTGACCGCGTTCAATCCACAGTTCACCATCAAGCGGCACTGGTGGAAAATCAGCATAAAACCAGCTTGGCGCATGGATTATTTTACCTGTTTTTGTCAGTAACTGGTTACCATTCCAATAAGCACGAATACCATCTAGCTTTTCACTGACTAAATAATCAGCAATAGTAAAATTGTCGTGGATTTGATTATCATCACTGTAATGAGTGGCATTGAGTTGATCACTTGGTAAGCTTTTAGCCAACATCAATGACACCTGCTCTGCAGTAACAGGAAAGCTGAGTGAAAGGCTAACCAAAGCAGCAATTGAGGTTAATCGCTTACCAATATAATGAAAATTATGCGTATCATGACAATTAGAACATGATTGGAATGGTAATGATGACATATTATCGATCCCTCGTGAACATTAAGTTATAACAGTAATTAAAGGGGTTAAGTGGGTAAATTATTGTGGTCTATTTTTAGCTGTGTTTGTGCTAAAGGTAGGACTACAGAATGTGAATCAAGTTACAGTTACATTATTTATGTGTTTGAGGTGCTAAATAGGAATTAAGTATGTTGAGTATCAATATAGTCAAGATGCTAAAAAAAGGTTATTTATTGACTGTATTTATAGGCGGGCTAAGGTAAACTTTCGTCATTATTGAGCTTTTCATACGGTATTTGCTGTAATGCAACCTTCTTTATCCGGTTTTTTTTCTCGCGTTAACACGTTTTTAGTGTCTAAAAATATTAAGATTTCGTTTCATTGTTATTTTATTCATGCCATGAGTTTTATGGCACTCGGTTTGTTCTCTTCGTTGTTAATTGGTTCAATTCTAAACACTATCGGTATTAAGTTTTCAATCCCATTACTGAGTGATGTTTTGTGGCCTATTGCAAAACAAATGACAGGACCAGCTATTGGTGTAGCGATAGCTTATGCACTAAAAGCGCCACCATTAGTATTATTTTCATCCACTATTGCTGGTGCTGCTGGAGCGGCAATGGGAGGACCTGTTGGTGCATTCGTTGCGACTATTTGCGCTGTTGAGTGCGGTAAAGTTGTTGCAGGGGAAACCAAGGTGGATATTTTAGTGACGCCAGCAGTTACGGTGTTAGTTGGTGTCTTTATTGGTAGTTGGATTGGGCCATTGGTCGGTGCTGTTATGACCCAATTGGGTCAATTAATTATGTCGACGACTCAATTGCAACCATTGCTGATGGGCGCATTAGTCGCGGTACTAATGGGCATGGCATTAACCTTACCTATTAGCAGTGCTGCGATTGCAATTATGTTGAGCTTAAATGGCTTGGCTGCAGGGGCTGCGACTGTCGGTTGTGCAGCACAAATGGTTGGTTTTGCTGTTATGAGTTATCGCGTTAACGGCTGGGCAGGCATATTTGCTCAGGGGTTAGGTACATCGATGTTACAAATGCCAAATATTGTTAAGAATTATAAAATATGGATTCCACCGATTATTGCTTCAGCGGTGCTGGGGCCTATCGCGACGGTGGTATTTCATATGGAAAATACGCCTCTTGGCGCAGGTATGGGAACATCAGGCTTAGTGGGGCAAATTCAAACGTTGATTGCGATGGAACAACCTGGTGTGAGTAACGGTTATATATATGGCTTAATAGTGCTGATGCATTTTGTTTTACCCGCTCTGATCACACTTATTGTCGCTTATATTATGCGTCGTCAAGGCTGGATTAAAGACAGTGATCTGATTTTAAAATTAAGCTAACAGTGGTTATTGGTTATGACTAACGCTTGGCCAAGGTCGATCCTTGTTGTTCTGCACACCGAAAAAAGGCATCAGCTTGACGTTGGCTAGCAATAAAAGTAAAAGGTTTCAGCCCCTCAAGGTGTAATGTGGTGCGATAGCTATGAGTCTTAAATGCTTGAGTAAAACGCTGAGGGCTAAAATCATCGTTGGCAATGGTGGCGGTATAAATCGCTGTTTGGTTATCAAGCCGTTTAAATAAGTTGTGATCGACAACATAATTAAAGGTTGGATGTTGATTGATATTATCAATTGAGTTTTGGATTAATTCACCACGGGACGGCGCTTGAAGATCATTGAGATGGTAAATTTTAACATCAAAGTTATTACCTTTATCTGTTGACATAGTAAGAACGGTATTTTCTTGTAAATGTCGTTCTTTTACTGTGAGTGTACATTTAGTTTCTGTCTGACTATAGGTAGAGTTCTCAAGCAAAGGCAGTGAAAATGCTGAAACAGTTAAGGCAATCAGTGATGTGATCATAAACATACCTATATATTTTGCGGTGTATTGAAATCCGTTAAATTAATCCTAGTGTGGTTGGGCAATATTTATGGACTAATATCACAATATATTATGGTTGAGACACATTATTAGAATTGAGAATTGGCAAGGGATTGATGTGAATTAACTAATAATTAAGATCTTTTTAAAACAATAAAAGATTATTTGATGCAAAATTAACAATCTATCACGGGGAAAGTGATAACTTCATTGATAGATAAAGCTATTAGTTATTCTTAATCCAATAAATAAAATGGAGAAAGTGATTATGTCTACTAAGTCGACGAGTAAAAACCCTTTGTTGTTATCTCTTTTAGCGCTCATCGCTGGTGGTGCAATTGGTTATGGTGTGGGGATGAAAGTAGAGCAGAACAGTAGTGCACCTAGCCTACAAGCTTGTCAGCAACAACTGCAGTCTCAAACAGATCAGCTTCAGCATAGCACTGAACAATATCAAGCATTAGTAACAAAAAATGAACAGCAGCAACAACAGTTAGCTCAAGCAACAACAGAGTTAGCGACAATGACGGCATTAGCAGAAAAACAAAAAAAGGACTTTGCAAAACAACTGACATCTTTGGCACAAAAAAAACAGCAGTTATCTGTAAGTCAAAAAAAATTAGAAGTGACGAAAAAGAAACTAAATACTGAAGTTGTTAAGTTAAAAACCACCACTAATAAACAGCAAGTGGTGATTGATAAGTCGCAGCAGTATTTTAAACGTCAAGCTGAGATGAAAGCCAATGTGGAAGCAACTCAAGCACAAATTGTTGAATTAACCAAAACAACAAAAGGCTTTAAAAAGGCTTGTGACGAGTTTAAATCTGGCAATAGTTGGAATTGGGTATCACAAAAAGACTGTGATAATTATGAACAACAATTGGGATTATTAAAGACCCAACAAGCAACGTTAGTTTCTCAGCAACAGGCTTTAACAGCGATTAATAAAGAAATAGGTAATAAAGAAATAAGCAAAAAATAATGTTTATTGTTGTTACTTAATAAAATAAAAATAGCTGCAATTGCAGCTATTTTTGTATTTGTTATCGCAGTATGTATCTAGTGACCAATTGGACGCGCAAGTGAGGTCGGAAAACCACGCTCTGCTGCTAATTTTTCAGCATAACTAACGATTTCATTAAGGCTTAGTTGCTGAGCCACAGGAAATGCGTTTTCACGGGTTTGCGGTGGTGGTGACTGAATTAAATTCAATGCTGCCAATTGTTCAATGATCGCATCAGCTACAGATAAAGCCGATGAGGCTTTAACAATTTCAGAGCGCGCATAGCGTTGATGAGAATAAGAAACATCAGCGGCACGTAAAGTTGGATCATTCCCTGGAATTTGCTGAGCACCAAATAAAGGTTTACCACCCACCGTCGCTTGATCAAAGTGATTAACAAACTGTGCCATGTGGTTAATGGCGCGTTGAGTGCGCTGCTCTATTTCTTGTTGCGTCCAATGTTGCTGCAACTTCTCTTTAAAAGATGCATCTAATTGTGGTTGAGCACTATTGCCATTGGATGCTACTAAGCCATTCTTAAACAAGGTAATATCTTGTGTCATACCGTGAAGTTGGAAGAAACCGTCAGGGTAAGGTGTTAGTTGAGCCATACCATTAGGCGTGCCACGTTCACCATGAAAAATAACTTCTGGCCATTGTGCGTCACATTGTGACCAATGGGTAACATAGGCCGCTTTAAATTCCACCATTCGTTGACGGGGAATATGTGCTAAATCATCAATCGTTCCGGTACGATAGCCGCCAGCGTTAACTAAGTAATCGACATTAATCTGTTGTTGATGATTAGTCGCATCTTGATAGCTTACTTGCCAGCCATTAGGTCGCTCTGCTAACGATGTCACTTTAGTATTGGTATTAACGTGACAGCAGGGCAGTTTTTGTAAGGCCAGTGCTAATGTTGCGGCAATTCTAAAAACACTTAGGCCATATTCCTGCACCATGACTAATGGGTATTTAAACTGTTCTAAATTAATTGATTTAGCAACCGGAATCATCCACTGATCAGGCGTTAAAGGCTGTTGAGGATTATCTTGTAATGCTAGACGCTCTAAATCACTGCGTTGATAGAGTTTAAAATAATCATTTGGATTTCCTAACACACAATTTTTCGCATCGTCTGCAACCAGTGCTTGGTAGGTTTGCTGTAATAATGTTAAGCGTGGCAATAAATCATCAGGATTGCCAGTGTCACTGCAAGGGATCGCAATAACCGTTGGCCGAATATTTGAGGTGTGCTGGTAAACGCGCAATGTATCAATAGATTGCTTAAGTAGCGTTATACATTGTTGATCTGAGATCTCACGATAAAGATTACCGCCAGCATGTAAGTGACAAATAGGCGGACCATTTACGAGACTTTTCCCTTCTTCAAACAACTGAACATTTATACCTTGTTCAGCTAATCGAAGTGCAATAGTCGATCCAGCTATACCGCCACCAATAATACCTACCGTGATCGGTGAATCAGCGATGAGAAGGGATGTCGTTTTACTTTCAATTAAATTCATAATGCTTGAACACGTCAATCAGCTAAAAACAATAAAAGAATTTATGCACTAAAGGTATGCGCAATAAATCCCTTGAATGCATGAGTAAACTTATTTTACGTTGTAATAAGATAAAGAGAAATAGCCGTTAATTAAAATCCAACCAAAAGCGGAAAAGTACTATTTTGCTCATAGATGGTTTAATAAATTGGTATGTTGAATTCTTTATAAGTATTTGTTGGTTTTTGGGATGTATTTTAGACGTTGTATTATCTATATTTGGTATGTTAATTCCTTGTTGTAGTTATTATCTGAATGGTATGTATTCTTTTTAAAAATAATTCACGTGTTTTATTGAATAAATATTGTAAGTGCTACTTTTATTTAATTGTTTTGTTTCAATGGCTTATGTTTTTGTTTGGATGCTATTATTTATTTATTATGGATTTTTATTTTTTCTTTTGCTAAATTGCATCATGTTTTTTTGAACTTAAATGTAAAAGTGTGGTCGCGAATTGCATTTCTATGTTGGAATGTCGATAAAACAGCAGTAGTGGTAATAAGTATAATAAAGGATAAGTAATGTCTAAAATGAATCTAGTGGTTTTACCTCTTGCACTTCTTGTTTCTGGTGCAGTAAATGCAGCAACAGTAAATCCATACTATGTGGGTGCTCGTGCTGGTGGTGTTCATTACGCTGATTTCGATGCGAAAACTGGTAATGATCATTGGAACCCAAGCCAATCAAAGTCTATTGATAAAGATGACTTTGCTGGTGGTGTTTTTATGGGTTACAACGTAACACCATGGTTTGCTGTTGAAACAGGTTATACTTGGCTAGGCGAAGCAACGCTAAAAGGCGATAACGCACATAACGAGAAAATTGAACAGCAAGCAATCGATCTTGTTGGTAAATTTACTTACCAAGCAACTGATGCCTTAGATCTATACACTAAAGTCGGTGGTGCATGGCAGTTCTCTCATTACAAAAATAAAGCAACAGGTGTGTCAGATCGTGACGATAGCCTAGTCGCTACTGCAGGTCTTGGTGCTGAATATCACTTCACAAACAACCTTTCTGCTCGTGCTGAATACCAGTACTACCACGATATGGAAGTGAAGCCTGCTGATACTAAAATCAACTGGGATGCACACTACTACGGTGTAAGCCTTGTATACGGTTGGGGCGCACCAGCGGCAGTTGCTCCTGTTGTTGCTGAAGTGGTTGAAGCTACAACTATTCAACTAGAGCCTATTTCTGCTGAAATGCCATTCGCATTTGATAGCAACAAACTATCTGCAGCAGATAAGCAACGCCTAGAGCCAATCGCACAACGTCTTGTGAACTTCCCTGAAGCACAACTTGTTGTTATTGGTCACACAGATAGCACTGGTGCTGAAGCATACAACCAGAACCTATCTGAGCAACGTGCTCTTACTGTTGCTACATACTTAACTAAGCACTTCAACATTGATCCTAGCCGTGTATCTGCGGAAGGTCGTGGTGAACTAGACCCTGCAGCATCAAACGATACTTCTGAAGGTCGTGCTCAAAACCGTCGTGCAGATGTAACGACTCCTGGTTTTGAAATTGAACAAGAAGCTGTAGCGGCTGTTGCTCAATAAGTATTACTTAAATGTATTTTTAAAAAGCGCCTAGTTGGCGCTTTTTTTTTACCTGTTAGTTGTTAACTGCGGCATATTAACTAAGCCATAACGACGATTGCTGTTGATAATCTGAGTATTTTTTTCTGACTTAGCTTGAGAGTGATATCATAATGCTATTTAGCAACCGTAGGTGTTATACCTAATAACTAACCAGAGAATATTATGGCGATTTGGCAACGACCGTTTACGTTAGCACTTTTTAATCAGACCTCTAAAAATACCTTAGTTGAACATTTAGGTATTAAATATGTTGCGTTTGATGATTCATCGTTGTCTGCAACTATGCCAGTGGATTGTCGTACTCATCAACCATTGGGCATGTTACATGGTGGCGCATCTGTTGTTTTAGCAGAAACATTAGGTTCATTAGCGGCTAATTTTGCAGTAACCACTGATTATTACTGTGTGGGTTTAGATATTAATGCTAACCACATTCGCGCGGTACGTAGCGGCGTGGTAACCGGAAAGGCAACCCCATTGCATATTGGTGCGACAACGCAAGTATGGCAGATTGAAATTCGTGATGAGCGTCAACGACTCGTTTGTACCAGTCGTTTAACGATGGCCGTTTTAAAACATAAAAAGCAGTAAATATAATGATCATTACTTTTTCTCAAGGCAAAATTATTGCAACTCAATATGAAGTTGTTATTCGTATTGAAGGTGATTGCCGAATCATGATGCAGGCACAAGTTGACGAATTAACCTTAATTGGTGGTGCCAATGTGATCACCGCTGTTGGTAGTGGTTTAAATTGGTCGGTGAAATTAGATACTGATCAGCAACTGCAGCAGTTAGCCGCTGAAATAGGGATTGCAATTACGCATTACTGATTATTTAATCTATTGCTGGTATTTTGCGATTGAATCTTGATGTTAATCATCACTGACTAGTTTTATTTTTATTTAATTATGACAAATAAATGCTATTTTGGCATTATTGGTGGTTGTGCAGTTAATTGCATCGACAATATATCTAATATTAATCATTATAAAGTAAATAGTATGTCTAAAAAATATTTTGCGCTGTTACCGCTTGCTGTTCTTATTTCTGGCGTTGCTCATGCAGCACCTGCTAATCCTTATTATGTTGGTGTTCGTTTAGGTGATGCTAACTATTCACACTTTGAACAGAATGGCCATGCCTCGAACCTGGGTTTGAAACAAAACGATCTGGGTGCTGGTATTTTTGCAGGTTATAACATTACGCCATGGTTCGCTGTTGAGACTGGTTATACGTGGCTGGGTGACGCACAGGTTAATCATCAAAATATTAAACAACACGCGTTTGATTTAACCGGTAAAGCAACATGGCATCTAAATGATAGCTGGGGCTTATTTGCTAAAGCGGGCGGCAGCTACATGCTAACGGCTTATCATGGTAATGGTGTTAGTGATACAGATGATCATGTTGTAGGTACTGTTGGTGCGGGTGTTGAATATCAATTAACCGATCACTTATCTACGCGCCTTGAATACCAGTACTACCATGATTTAACCTCAAAACCTCGTGGTACTGATTTAAGCTACAAGTTTGATACTAACTTCTATGGCTTAAGCTTGGTTTACAACTGGGGAGCAAAACCTGTAGTTGTTGATACGATTGCGCCTGCAATGGCACAAACAGTAACGATCGAGCCATCAACATTGTCATTAGGTTATGGTGTTAATCAGTATAAATTAACCGCTGATAATGAAAAAGCACTGCAACCTATGAAGCAGCGTTTAACTCGTTATCCAAACGCTACCGTTGTTGTAACTGGCTACACGTCTAATACGGGTACAGCGGCTTATAACCAAACATTATCTGAAAAGCGTGCTAATGCTGTTGCTTCTGAGTTAGCAAAATATGTTGCAGATCCTGCACAAGTTACTGCACAAGGTATGGGTGAACAACATCCTGTTGCTAGCAATGATAATGCTGCAGGACGTGCACAGAATCGTCGTGTAGAGATTACTTCTCCTGCGTTAAAAATTGCAACAGAAGCAGCTTCTGAGCGTTAATCTAAGCTTAATGTTGTAGCAAAAATAACAAAAAGCCAATCATGCAAATAATGTCCATGATTGGCTTTTTTATATGGCTTTTTGCAACTAAAAAGGATTATTTACTTGGTGCACAAATCGATTTTTTGCGTAAACACAAAGACATTATCATGCCAAAAATTGCTCCCTGAGTAATAATGGCAGAGCCACCATAGCTAAAGAAAGGTAACGGACTTCCCATTACAGGCAACACACCACTCACCATACCAATATTAATAAAGCTATATAAAAAGAAGCTAAGTGCAAAAGAGGCACTGACTAAGCGCGCAAACGGTGATTCCGATTGATTGGCTAACCAAATAACACGAAAGGTCATAAAAGCGTAAATCCCTAATAACAGTACGCTGCCCCAATAGCCCCATTCTTCAGCGAAGGTTGAGAAAATAAAGTCAGTATGGCTTTCAGGTATAAAGCCCAAATTACCTTGAGTGGCATCTGTCCAACCTTTACCGCGCAAGCCTCCAGAACCAATTGCAATTTTTGATTGAATGATTTGATAACCCGAGCCAAGCGGATCCGATTCTGGATTAAGAAATTGCAGTACACGTTTTTTTTGGTAAGTTGCCATTACAAAATACCAAGCAAGAGGAATGGTAACACCAACAATGCCTAACACTGTTGATATTAACCTCCAACTCATGCCAGCATAATAAAGCACAAATAACGCATATAAAATGGTAAAAATGGCCCCATCAAGATCAGGCTGAATAAAAATAAGCCCAGCAGGAATCGCGGTTATCATCAAACAAATCAGTACTTTTTTAAGTGTTGGACGTCCTGCTTCTGCAATTAAAATCCAAGCCATCATTAACGGCACAGCTACTTTTACCAACTCAGATGGCTGAAAACGAATCGGCCCAAGTGCTAACCAGCGTCGTGAACCATTAGTACTGTCACCGCTAACAAAAACACCAAGTAATAAAATTACCGTTAGTATAAATAAGTAGGGTGTATAACGTTGATAAGTGGCTGGCGCGATTGAAGACATCACAATTAATGCACCAATAGCTAGCATGCCACGAATAAGATGACGCTCAATGATGGGTACACTAAAGCTACTTGCACTCCATACGGTTAATGAACTAAATGTAATCAAAAGGAGAATTGATATACAAAGAGGCATATCAAGATAAGGACGGTATTTATTCATTTAGTACTACTGTAAGCCACGCGAAATTGCGCATCGGTGAAAAGTACCGCTACTTTAAAATATTATCGCTTCGCTACAAGAGATATTTTGCAAGAAAATGTATTTCTGTTGCAGTGAGCTAATAAATGCACAATTTTTGCGTTTAAATAGCCTTAATTTTAAATATTATCGAGTGAATTTTCGGCAAGATCGCAGAATTTACTCCTATGCCTCAAGTATACTAATTCGAAATAATAAAATAGCAGTGGAGTGACAATGGATCGTTATTATTGGGGTGTTGATTTAGGCGGTACGAAAATTGAGTGTGCAGTGATTGAGCGCAGTACAGATACTTGTGTGGTTCGTGAGCGTATCCCAACAGAAAGCGATCAAGGCTATGATCATATTTTAAATCAAATTGAGGTATTGATTAACCGTTGTGCTGAGCAATTAGGGCAACGACCTTATGCGATTGGATTTGGCACGCCGGGCACGTTAGATCCTCACTATGGTGTAATGAAAAACTGTAATTCTACCGCGCTTAATGGCAAACCGCTTGATAAAGATCTGACCAAACGACTTGGCGCGAAGGTGGTGTTAGCTAATGATGCCAATTGTTTTGCATTAGCAGAAGCGCACTTTGGAGCCGCAAAGCGAGTCAAACCCAATGCAGAGGTAGTGTTTGGGATCATTATGGGTACCGGAGTGGGCTCTGGTGTCGTGGTTAATGGTAAAGGGTTATATGGTTGTCATGGCATTGCAGGTGAGTGGGGGCACAATGTTATCGAACCTAACGGTGCAGCTTGTTATTGCGGCCAATCAGGCTGTTTAGAAACGGTGATTTCGGGCAAAGGATTAGAGCGTTTTTATTTTGAACAAACAGGAAAAGCACTTTCATTGCCTGAGATTGTTGAATTAGCTGCTGATAATGAACCTTATGCACAAGCAACCTTGACAAGAATGTCGCATTACTTTGGTATCGCAGCGGCGCAGATCATCAATGTATTAGATCCTGATGTAATTGTTATTGGTGGTGGTGTGGGCAATATTGATGCGTTATATCAGCATGCTAAAGCGGCGATTTTACCGCATCTCTTTAATGGTGAGCTCAATACTCAAATAGTGAAGCCAGATTTGGGCGATAGCGCGGGTGTCTTTGGTGCTGCAGCATTAGTAAAATAAACGTTGCTTAGAATAGCAAAAGGGCGCAACGGTATTAACCATTGCGCCCTTTTTTATCAAAATAGAATAGTTATTAACTGGCCAATACTTGTGGCTTGCGTTGCAAACTAGCAATTAACATATAAATGGCTGTCGCAAGTAGTACGATAAAGAAGAAATCCATCAAACCATTTTGCTCACCCATGAAGCTATTTGCACCAATAGGGCCTAATGCTGAACCAATACTGTAGCTAAATAACATCACTTGTGTCGCAGCTACAATATATGATGAATCTAAATTATCACACGCTAACGTTATCGCAATTGGATAAAGAGCGAATGCTGACATACCTAGTAATGCTAATGCGCTGATTAATACTACATAATCTGTTGATAAATAAGTTAGACCCATTGCAAAAACACCAAGTAATGACATTAATGCAAGTAATAACGTTTTACTCATTACAATAGAAAGCTTACTAATAATAGGCTGAATAACCATGCCGCCAAGAATAATAGCAGCCATTAGTACACCAACCTGATTGGTAGAAAGCGAGCTAGCTTTAAGCGCTAATGGCATTAAACCATAAATACTTCCCATTACTACGCCTGATGTAATGCAACCAATGATTGCCGGCTTACTTAAACGTGTAATTTGCTTAAGTGATAGTACTTGATGACCATGACTATCAGGCTGACCTTGTTTAATAAACAATGGCGGTAAAATAGCGATGAATAGCAGTGCTAAAATCACGGCGAAAGGAACAAAACCTTGCACACCAAAGTAACCAACAGCGAGTTGACCGATTGTTGTGCCGCCATATAAAGACGTCATGTAAAAACCAAGACGTTTAGCACGCTCTTTTGCACTATCACCAATCAATAGCCATGATTCAACCACCACAAAAATACCCGCTACCGCCATACCTGCCACTAAACGTGCAAATAGCCATAGTTCTTTATGTGGAAAGAAAGGCAATATAGCAACTGTTGCTGCTAACAATGAGAGAAAGCTAATAAAGGCAATACGGTGACCTATCTTGGCAATAATAGGTTCAATCATTAATGAGCCAATTAATAAGCCAATATAATAGATACTCGCTAACCAACTTGCATAACTACTATCAATATTAAAATTTGCTAATGATAGCGGGATCAAGCTCATTAAGTAGCCTGAAGCAATTGCAAATACAGTTAGTCCCGCAACTGGCACAAGCATGCCGTTGCTTTGGTGACAAGTAGTGGTTTGTTGCACTACCGTACTCTCCACATAAATTCGGTTTAGAATATCTGTCTCTTTTAATAAAAGGAGTAACCCTGAAAGAGTATCAAACCCATCAACCAGAAAGGCTAATAAGCTAGAAGAGACAGTGCTGTTTAGGTTTGCTTTCGACTGAAAGCGGAGCGATTATTCACGCAACTGAGGTGGGAGTAAAATGAGAAAAACTAATCCGAAATGATATTTTTAATTATAATGTTATCGATATAAAAAAAATGATTAGAGTTATGTTTAATCCAATGCATTCAATAGAGTAGTAACAATGTAAAAATATCGGTTATTTAATAGGTTACAAACATTGCGGAGGTGAATCAATCAATTAATAACAACAAATTCATTAGTGTTGTAATTGAGTTTATTGATTAATTTTCCGATATTTAAGAAGAAAAAAATTAATGATTACCAATAAATTTTTTTCTGAGAGGTAGGTGTTTATTGATAGTTCAAAAAAAGTCACTTCATCAGATATAAATTAATAAACAGATGGAAGTGACTATTAAAACTTATGTAAAAAAATAATGTTTTATTAATTAACGTTTGTTTTTAAGGTAACGCTTACGACGCTCTTCTTTCTTCTTGATTTTTTCTTCAGTTTTACGTTCTTCAGCAATCGCAACATTAATCAGTTCTTCAGTGATCATCTCGGGATGCTCAAGAGTAATGTTACCCAAAGTGCCATTACGTAATTCATTAATTAAAATAACCGACGTTTTGTGTAAATCCACACGACCACCGCCTTTTAAACAACCACGCTTGCGACCGATCGCTTCAATTAGTTCAATTTCAGAGTCAGGAAGGTCATCATCAAGGTTATAACGTGATTTAATTAATTCAGGGTAGGCTTTAATTAGGTACTCAATAGTAAAGAAGCCAACATCAATGTAATCCATGGCAGTATCTTTAATCGCACCTGTTGCCGCTAAACGAAAACCACTGTGCGGGTTTTCCACTTTTGGCCATAAAATTCCAGGGGTGTCAGATAACAAAATACCATTATCTAAATTAATCCGTTGCTGCTGACGTGTAACCGCAGGTTGGTTACCCGTGATCGCAACAGTACGTCCTGCAAGGGCATTAATGATGGTTGATTTACCAACGTTAGGAATACCCATGATCATCGTACGAATTTTTTTACCAGCTTCTTCACGCTGTGGCGCAAGCTTACGGCATAAATCCATGATCTGGTTTACTTCGTTTAAATTCTCGGTAGTGATCGCAATTGCTTTTACACCTTGTTCTTTTTCAAGGTGATTGATCCAAAGTTGAGTCATTTCAGGATCAGCTAAATCACGCTTGTTAAGTACTTTAACAACCGGTTTGCCATCATTAGTTTCACGGAATGATTTGATCAGTGGGTTTTCACTACTAAAAGGGATACGGGCATCTAGCACTTCGATGATCACATCGACTTTTGGCATTGCCTCTTCAATTTCTTTACGGGCTTTGTGCATATGGCCCGGGAACCACTGGATACTCTGACTACTCATTTGATTTATATACTCTTTATTTTTGCTAGTAGCCCCATGGGGTACATCAGGGGGTACTAAAAACTTTTGTAAAAGATAGCAGTGGACATCATTTTCTATCCACATTGGTAATGCTGCTATCGCTTACATACAAATACTTATCACTGAGTTTACCATAACTGTTAAGGGATGCTTGCCCGTTAATGTATTTAGACTCTATAGCACGGTAAGCATGGTCAGTTATTGTTCAGTCGCTATTACCTATGGTTATTGCTCAGCTGCTATTGCTCAGTCGCAGTTAAGGCTTGTTGCCAGATATTAACCAAGCTTTGATCAAATAAGTAAAAGCTAATATCGAGTTGTTTAAATGCAGCTTCATTACAGACGTTAATTGCAATGGTAGCTGCTTGTGCTGGTGGATAACGATAAATGCCACACGAGATAGCAGGGAATGCAATAGACTGGCACTGATGGCTAATAGCCAGTTGCAGTGAATGTCGATAAGCGTTTTCTAATGCGAGTGCCGGATTTTTATGACCGTAATACATTGGTCCAACAGTATGAATAATATATTTAGCATTCAGTTCTCCCGCTTCAGTAATACGGGCTTCGCCAACAGGACAACGGATGCCGCTTATTTCAGGAACTTCATAACACGCTTTTAATAAAGCAGGTCCAGCAGCACGATGTATTGCACCATCAACGCCTCCACCACCTAACATACGAGAATTAGCAGCATTAACAATAGCATCTGATATAGCGGTCGTTATATCACCTGTAATAATCTTGATTGTCATTGTTTTACTCCTAGCTCAAGTATTTTATTGTTGATAAGTGATTCTAGAATATGATTTTTAGGTACACCTTGAAGCTCTGATAATAAAGCTAATTGGTTAATACTTTTTTGTGAAAGATTAAATGAACATTGCTTTTTACCTACTTGCTTATCTCTGAATTTCTTTTGCGCATAGGCTTTTTTAATTGATTGGATAAATAGTTTTTTTGTGTCTACATGAGCATCCCAAGAATCAATGAGCAATACTAGTTTATCAAAGTTATTTTCAAAACTTATGTTTGTGATATCTGTTATATTGTTTGAGTTTTTAATATTATATTCGATAAAATAATTAATAGCCCACTCATAGAGACTATCATCGTTTGAAATTATCCATTTTAAATTATCGATTGTGATAATTTCATTCCATATATCTCTTAATTTATTTATAAGAGATATTTTATCATTCCTATTTATTGATGATAGTTCAAAAAGTTTTATGATTAACTCATTTTTTTCTTTAGTTGAATAAGCTTTTTTATTAAAAGAGAAATAATCAAAAAAATCCAAACTTACAGAGTTAGTATTATAGTCATACTTTGATATTCCAATATATTTATTAAATAAATTTAGAGTGTTTTTATATTTTATTATTAAATGCCAAAGCCAGTTTGTTAATCTGCCATTGTTTTGTTTTATCCATATTAGCTCATTTTCTTGTAATAATGAATTGTCATATAGCTCTTTTATATTGTTGAATATTTCATTTGTTTTTTCTTTATTTCCAATTAATGATTCTGCTTTTACTTGCATTATAATGGTTGATAATGGGATGTTGTTATTTTGAGGTGGTATTGTATCTGTTGAATTATTTGTCATGGCATGAAGATAGTACCAATAAAAATTCAATTCACTTTTAGTTTTTATATTTAATTTCATTTTTATATTCCGAAATCTACTATGTAGCATTTATAGTGATTTTACAGTAAGTTTGAAGATGATTTTGTGATGGTTTTAGCATAAATTTAATAGCGATTTATAGTAATTATATGCGGCTGGTTCTTTGTGGGTACTGGGGTTGTGGTAGGTGCGAAGTCGGGACATCTCCAGAGTAGCACAGTTATGGAGTTACCGTCATAAGGTAGACATTGTTCTCGGTAGCTTCGATGTTTTTAATTAGCTTATTTGTCTGTATGTTAATACTAGTATATTTAATAGTAAGGAATATATCAGTTAGCTAATAACACTAATACTTAAAGTACTATCAATAACTAGAATTATATTTATTTTGATATGAATATAACGGTTACTAATACCTGTAATGTAAGGGGTAGTGATATTGGTTAAATAATAAATTACGCATGTTGTCTCTCTTATGTAATTACTAACGGAGATAAAACATGAATAACCATTTACAACAATTAAACCAAAATACAAACCCTACATATATGGGACTTGCTATCATTCCTGGTTATACGATGATAGATGACTACTTAGCTAAAATTAAAGTAGTGTTAGATAAAGCTATTACAGAACACCCTAGAACCTTTGTGGTTCGATTTGATTTACATTTACCAATACAACCTAATTGTGTTGATATGCCAAATGTATATGACTCTACTGTTATATCGAGATTTATTGAGTCATTTAAAGCTCATGTTAAATACGATCTTATTGCCAAGAAAAGAGAAGGCAAAAGAGTGCATGACTGTACAATTAGATATATATGGACGAAAGAAAAAAATGAATCTCAACAAGCACATTATCATGTGGCACTATTATTAAACCATGATACCTATTTTACACTAGGTAATTATGATGGTAGTGGTAATAACCTAGCATCTAAGGTTTATTCAGCCTGGGCGAGTGCACTTGGTATCGAATATTTTTCAATTAGTCGTTATGTTCATTTTCCGCAAGATACACCTACCTATTGTGTGAACATTAATAGTTCAACATATATTAGCGATTATAATCGAGTGTTTTGTCGCTTAAGTTATTTGGCTAAATTAGAAACGAAGGTATTTGGTACAAAAGAAAAGAGTTTTGGTTATAGCTTAAAGTAATCAATAAGTGTTTTTTTTAAGGTAATATGTGTTTGAGAATTAATTGAGAATAAGAGCCCGTGCTGGGCTCTTATTTTTTATGCTTATAGTGTTATTTTTATTTGATCGTAAGCATCCATATCAACATAAGCTAAGAAATTACCCTCCCATAGTTGATATAACTCTTTTGCATCTTGCTGGTGGGTTTTAAGTGATAACCAGCCACTATAAGAAGTAAACCAACAATTATTACTAATATCGAAATCCACGCTTCTTTCTAACTCAGGGTAATAATTTCCGAAGTACGCAAACTCAGTAATATATTCAATATTCCATTCTCCTGATGATTGTTGATTAATAGCAATTTCAACCGGACGGAATCCACCATTTTCAGCATCATAGCTAGTGTCTCTAAAATTGAAGGTATAGCGATCTGCTGATTGTTGATTGAGTTGTGTTGCTTGAGTGAGATAGTCGCATAGCGTTTGATTCAGTAGCGATTTAAGCTTATTTGAAACTGGTAATAGAGTAGGTGTAAATGAAATTACAGACATAATGAAGCCTCCTGTGGCGACAAGATATTGGTTGTGGAATAGGTATTAAAACTAGATAAGAATTAGCGCAGAACAGTTAGGCTAATATCATCGAATTGCTTGTATTGAATGTGACGCAGAAAAGCTGCGACCCAAGTACGGAACAGATCAATAACGGCTGGATGAAGTAGGTCACAACGGCCACCAGCATCAGGCTGATAACACCAGTGGTTGATTAAGTGAAAATACAATTCAACATCGACAGATTTATGATGCGTATTGATAAATGAAAAACTGGCAATAAATACCACCAGCCATTGATCACCAGTTTGCTTGAGTTGTATTTCTACCGGATGGAGTCCTTGTTTGGTTTGATAATAATCTAACGCCCTATAATTTATTACTAAGCGGGTCGCTTGAACGGGGATCGTATAACCGCTCAATAGCTTTTCAAGGTGACGGTGTAATGAGAGTGGCAATTGTAATTCGCCATAGTGTTGTTCAATCATAAATACCCCCGCTCAGCAAAAGAGACACACGTTTCTCCCACCACAAAATGATCCAACACTCGAATATCAATCAGCGCTAAGGCATCTCTGAGTTTTTGCGTGATGTGTTTATCAGCATTAGACGGCTCAGCGATTCCTGATGGATGGTTATGAGCAAAGATCACCGCAGCAGCATTGCAGTTAAACGCCACTTTCACTACCTCCCTTGGATACACGCTTGCCGCATCAATAGTGCCAAAGAACAGTTCTTGGTATTCAATTAACCGATGCTGGTTATCTAGCAGCAATACCGCAAACACTTCACGTTCATAGCCTGCCATTTTGTATTGTAGAAAATCTTTTGTTGCTTGCGGATTGGTAAATACATCACCACGTAAATATCGGTTAGCCACAATCTCTGCGGCTTTTTCTAATACTTGATCTGCTGTCATTGGAGTATGAACAACATAGTCGTTTGGTTTGTGCATAGCCTTGATTCCTTATGCTTAATGGGCTTCTACACAAGGATGATATGTGTTTGAAATTTCTTTGATTTCGGATTTATGAGGGCTGTGAGGTAAGGCGGAATGATGGAAGCTGGTGGGCATAATTAAAAAATACGGATTCCGCCAATTTGATGAATGAAACAACTTAAAGGAATTCATCATGAGATTCATCCGCTTAAAAGAAGTCATGCACGTAACAGGTTTAGGCCGTTCAAGTATTTATAATTACATGGCAGAAGGGCGCTTTCCTAAAACGGTATCGTTAGGTGGCAGAGCTGTGGCTTGGGTTGAGAGTGATATTGAGCTATGGATGGCAGAAAAAGTGACAGTAAGAGATGCATAATTAAAGCTTTCATCTCTAAGCGGAAAATTTTTATAACTTAAGGTGTTCTGTGTTTATTAGCTCTTTTGTTGATGTTGGCTATAAAATTAGGTTTTGAATATTGCTTATCCATATGAATTATCGGTAATATCAATAGGATAATAGTCCTATTGATATTATGTTGCCACTATAACTTATCCCTATAGTTTTAACGCTGAATGATGGTAATAATCGGCTCTTCTGTAATTTTACATTACATAAAAAATCTTATTATCTTCATTATTTTATTTAAGTTGCCTAAAGAATATAAAATGAAAGTATTACTCAGTTGGCTTGGTCGAACCGATTTAGATCAAATGAAGCTTGATAAACCAGCTTCCATTGCAACCCTCGCTCTTAGAGGGCCGATGCTTGATAGCATCGTTATTCTTGCGAGTACATGGGATGACGAATGGTTCGACTATAAGGACTGGTTAAAAAGAAAGTTAGCATGCGCTGGGCGTTCTAAAACATCAGTAGAGATAAAACGAGTCAGATTAACTTCACCCATTGATTATTTATCAATAACGAAGGTCATGCAAAAGCAATTGAGTGGCGCTTCCTCAGATGCGACTCAGGTGTATATCAATCTGACATCGGGTACGCCAGCCATGACTGTTGTATCAGTACTGCTTGGCAAGGGTAATGCTAAATGTCAGTTCGTACAAACATCGCCACAAGGGGAAATCAATAATGTCGACATCCCGGTAGATTTTGCCTCTGAGTATGCTAAATCTTCATCTACTGCAATTTCACAACTGGTATCCAAACACCCCAAAAATGAGGGTGCTTTTAGCTCAATAACCGCCAAATCAGCCGTAATGCAGGAAACCGTCAAAAAAGCGCAACGTTTAGCATACTCAGATCTACCAGCATTATTATTAGGTGAAAGCGGAACGGGTAAAGAGGTACTTGCAAAGTCAATTCATCAAGCCAGCCTCCGACAGCAAAAGCCATTTAAAGCCGTCAACTGTGGTGCGTTACCTGAAAACCTCGTCGATTCAATTTTATTTGGTCACAGAAAGGGAGCCTTCACGGGGGCTGTGCGTGATCATGAAGGACTGTTTGAGCAAGCGAACGGCGGCACACTGTTTTTAGATGAAGTCGGTGAGCTTCCTTTAGTGGTGCAAGTCAAACTATTACGAGCGTTACAACAACAAGAGATCACGCGTGTGGGTGATACCGCCACCCGTACCGTAGATGTCCGGATAATCGCAGCGACGCATCGTGATTTATTTCGAATGGTGTCTGATGAAACGTTTCGTGAAGATTTATTTTATCGCCTCGCTGTTGGCGTTATCACATTACCGCCATTAAGGCAGCGGCCTGAAGATATTCCCGACATCATTACCACGTTCATGGCAGACATCAATCAACAGATGGAAACACACCCGCTGTTTGAAAGTAAAAATATTTCCGATGCTGCAATAAACTTTACAATTTCACACTGTTGGCCGGGTAATATTCGTGAGCTTTGGAATACTTTGAATCGTGCTACGTTGTGGTCTGAAAATAAAGTGTTAAGCCGTACAGATATTGAAGCAGCAACTTTAAGTTTAGGTAATATACCGTCAGTTGAAGATAAGTTCCGTATTCCAGGGGATTTGCAGCAATATATTGATAATATTAAAAAAGATGCGATTATCTCAGCCATGGATTTTGCTTGTGGGAACAAATCTAAGGCTGCTAAATCATTAGGTTTAAAAAATCATCAAACATTGAATAATTGGCTCAAAACGTACGATTTAGATGCTTGATGAAACAAAGAAAAGCGAATGGCATAAACGTTGCGATAGGCATAGGTATCAAAGGAGAGCAACTAAGGTGAAAACGTCCATGAATTTCGAACATTTACGTAATCAGTGGCCAGAGTTGGCAGAGCTTGGCGCATTTGCTGAAACCTATGCCGTGAGTGATCCGCAAAGTGCACTGGTTAAACTGCGCTGCTACGTCGAAAAAATTGTAGGCTACTTGTACCGCGAGCTTCACCTTCCTGTTGCACCTAACGCATCTATGCACGATAAGTTGGTGAGTGGTTCATTCACATCTATCGTTGATAAAACCATTGTTGATAAGTTTCACGCTGTTCGTCGAGGTGGAAACAAAGCGGCGCATGAAGGCGAAGTTAGCCAACACGATGCCATTTGGTTGCTAAAAGAATCTTATTTCATTGGCTGCTGGTTATTTATGGCATATGGCGAGGGTAAACTAGAAGATTGCCCATCGTTTACCACACCTGAAAATAGCCAAAGAGAAGATGAATCCAAAGGCGAATTTAAGCGCAAGAATAAGCAATTACAACAAAAGCTTAAACAGCATGATGAGATCTTAAAACAGGCATTGAAAGAGCTGGAAGAAACTAAGCTTGCTCAATTACAGGCTCAGAAAGAAGCGGCGCAGCTTAAAGCACAAGTGGATCAAGCCAAAGCGGATAAACTTCGTAGCAATACGCTAGCAATGAAGAGCAGCTTTGATTTTAATGAAGAAGAGACCCGCAAGCGAATCATTGATGCAGACCTGCGTAGCTGTGGCTGGGATGTTGCACTTGATGAAGAGAATACAGAGCAAGTATCCAAAGAATTTGAGGTTGATGGGCAGCCAACGCAAACAGGCATTGGTTATTGTGACTACGTGCTCTGGGACGACAATGGTAAACCGTTAGCGGTTATTGAAGCGAAGCGTACACGGAAAGATGCCAAAGCAGGGCGCGAGCAAGCAAAATTGTATGCCGATGCGCTAGGAAAACGTTACAGCCAACGCCCTGTGATTTTCTACACCAATGGGTATGAAATTTATATTTGGGATGATGCTCAAGGCTATGCACCACGCGCTATTTTCGGTTACTACGCCAAAGACAGCCTTCAATACCTGATCCAACAACGTACTCTTAAACAAGATCTTAATACCACGCCTATCGACACCAAGGTTGCAGGGCGTATGTATCAAATGGAAAGCATCAGTCGTGTCTGTGAACGCTTTTCAGACAAACACCGCAAAGCGTTAGTGGTACAAGCAACAGGTACAGGTAAAACCCGTGTATCTATTGCATTAGCAAAACGTCTACTTGATGCGGGATGGGCGAAGCGTATTCTGTTTTTATGTGACCGAAAAGAGTTACGTAAACAGGCAGGTCATGCGTTTAATGAACACACCAAAGAGCCACTTTTCATCAAAGGGAAAAGTAAAAAAGATGCGGCTTCCAATGCACGTATCGTAATCGCAACGTACCCGGGCATGATCCAAAACTACGAAGAATTCGATGTTGGTCACTTTGATCTGATCATAGCCGATGAATCTCATCGTTCTATCTACAACAAATATGGCGAGCTATTTAAATACTTTGATGCACTACAGGTGGGGCTAACAGCAACGCCAGTTGAAATGATCTCACGCTCTACTAGCCAATTGTTTGGCTGTGACTAC
This sequence comes from Photobacterium andalusiense, assembly GCF_900185625.1. Taxonomy (GTDB): domain Bacteria; phylum Pseudomonadota; class Gammaproteobacteria; order Enterobacterales; family Vibrionaceae; genus Photobacterium; species Photobacterium aquimaris. The sequence goes on along the minus strand of NZ_FYAJ01000002.1, from coordinate 563,419 downwards.
AAACTGCCCACAGCAAACTACCCGTTAGAGCAAGCGATCGAAGAGAAGAACCTTGTCCCGTTTAAAGTAGTCACTCATACCACGCAATTTTTACGTGAAGGGATCAAAGCAAGCGAACTGACTGATGAGCAAATTGCAGAGTTAGAAGATCAGGGCATTGATCCTAATACCTTGGATTTCGATTCCAAGCAAATCGATAAAGCGATATTCAATAAAGACACCAACCGAGCCATCATTCGTAACTTAATGGAAAAAGGCTTAAAAGATAAAGATAACCAACTACCGGGTAAATCGATTATCTTTGCCCGCAGTATTGCCCACGCGGAGTTATTGGCTGAACTTTTCAGTGAAATGTACCCAGATTTGGGCGGTAATTTCTGCCGCGTTATCCACTCTAAATACGAACGGGCTGAAGAGTTAATCGACAACTTCAAAAGCGCAGAAGGGAACGACGATGACATTACCATCGCGGTATCGGTCGATATGCTAGATACCGGTATTGATGTCCCTGAATGTGTCAACTTGGTGTTTGCGAAACCGATTAAATCGAAAGTGAAATTTTGGCAAATGGTGGGTCGTGGTACTCGCTTGTGTGCAAATCTCTACGGTCCTGGTTTAGATAAAAAGCACTTCTTAATTTTTGACCATTGGGACAACTTTGAATACTTCAAAATGAACCCAGAAGAAGATGAAGGTTCACATAGCAAATCTCTGCCGCAAAAAGTGTTTGAAGCCAAACTCAACTTGGCTGTTGAAGCACTAAAGAAAGCAGAAATGGAGATTTTTGCTGATGCTGTTCACCAGATCAAAGCGGATATCGATTCGCTTAATGATAAAACCATTGCTGTGCGTGAAAAGTGGAAGTTGAAAGCCCAATTGAGCGAAGAAAAACGCTTAATGCAAATGGCGCCAGATACCAAAACGTTGTTGTTTGATGAAATGGCGCCATTGATGCAATGGAAGAAAACCACAGGCGAAAGCGAAGCCCTTCGTTTAGATCTGCAATTTCTTCAACTGCAACTGACGAAATTACAACAGCCAAGCAAGGTTGATATTGAAGCGCAACCTATTTTAGATAAGGTGACTAGCTTGTCTATGCACCTAAATGAAGTGCGAAGCAAAGCAACCACAATCAAACAGATACAACAACAGAACTACTTAAGTGATGCCGATTACTTTGCTGTTGAGGCATGTCGCCATAACTTGCGTAGTGTGATTCACTTACGTGATAAAGGGATTGCACCAGCATCAACCCAAATCCCCGTAATTGATGTGCGTGAAGATGAAAGCCTTTATCAAACTGAAGAGATCAAAACAGACATCATCACGGTTGATTATGAAATCTACCGCCAAGAGGTAGAAAAGACCTTAACGCCACTGTTTGACACTAATGACGTTTTACAAAAAATTCGTAGTGGTCAAGCCGTAACAGAAACCGACTTAGCGACATTAAGCGCCTTGGTTCTGACGCAAAACCCTAATGTTGACTTGCTCACACTGAAAGAGTTCTTCCCAGAATCAACCGCAGGGCTGGATCAAATTCTGCGTACTATTGTCGGTATGGATGCGCAACAAATAGAAAATGAGTTCACTGTTTTCGTGCAAAAAGTACATACACACTTAAATGCAAGGCAGCAACGATTTATTGGGATGCTTAAAAATCACCTTTGTCGCTATGGCAGTGTTGATATCGAGCAGCTATACGACGCTCCGTTTAACCAAATTGATGATGCTGGATTAGATGGGGTATTTCCAAACCCAGCACAAGCAAATGTAGTAGAACAATTTGTGCGTCGCTTCAGTGTTCATTTGGGGAATAAACAATCAAGTGTAGAGAAAGCAGTCAATTAAGACTTTGGCATACCGACTTAGCTAAGTACACTATCATTCATTAGTGTTGTTGCCTTTATTGGAACGTTAAGGCATTAAATGCTCAAGCAGTTTTTAGCGACAATAAATAAGGTGTTGGCAACATATTTGCACGACCAACGCAATAATTAAAGAGAATAAAAATGATCACATCAGGCGCATTGAAAAGCCAAATTGACAAGTTATGGGAAGAGTTTTGGACTGGTGGTATTACCAACCCATTAACTGTTGTTGAGCAAATTACTTATTTACTGTACGCCCGAATGTTAGACATGAATGAGCGTAACGATGAAAAACGCAACGTTCGTACTGGTAAACCATTTAATCGTCGTTTCCCTGACGATAAACAGCATATTCGTTGGGAAAACTTCCGCCATCTTGGTGCAGAAAAGTTATATCCATTAGTGAAAGATGAGCTCTTTCCGTATTTTAAAGAACTCACGTTTGATGACTCGCTGTTTGCAGACTTCATGAAAGATGCCCAACTGATGATCCAAAAACAATCACTATTGGTGAAAGCAGTGGAGTTAGTCAGTGAACTGCCTTTAGAAAATAAAGACGTAAAAGGCGATTTATACGAATACTTACTGTCTAAACTGACTACCGCTGGCATTAACGGTCAGTTCCGTACACCGCGTCATATTATTCGCGCCATGATTGAAATGCTCGATGTAGAAGAAACCCATCGAGTGTGTGACCCAGCGTGTGGTACGGGTGGTTTCTTGTCTTCGACCTATGAATATCTGCTAGAAAAGTATTCATCACCAGAAGGCATAGAGAAAGAGCAAGCATTTGATACTGAGGGTAAGCCTGTACTCGATGTGTACGGTAACCCAGTGTTTAATTACCTCTATGCAGGTGATTTGTTAGAAAAACGCACGCATATTGATTATGACATGTTCCATGGTTTCGATTTTGATTCAACCATGCTGCGTGTTGCAGCAATGAATCTAGTCATGCACGGCATTAAACAACCTGATATTCAGTATCAAGATACACTAAGTCAAAGCTTTATTGAGCGCTTTCCTGATGAAGCGAAAAACGGTTTTGATATCATTCTAGCAAACCCACCGTTTAAAGGCAGCTTAGATGAAGAAGACGTCGATCCTGCGATTCTGAAAGTGGTCAAAACCAAAAAGACCGAACTGCTGTTTGTCGCATTGATCCAGCGAATGCTGAAAGTTGGCGGTCGTTCCGCCACCATCGTGCCTGATGGTGTGTTATTTGGTAGCTCTAAAGCGCACCAAACCCTACGTAAACACTTAATAGAAGACAACCAGTTGGAAGCGGTGATTTCATTACCAAGCGGCGTCTTTAAGCCATACGCGGGTGTTTCTACCGCAATCCTGATTTTCACCAAAGGTGGTAGTACTAACAATGTGTGGTTCTACGATGTACAAGCTGATGGTAAATCGCTTGATGATAAGCGTACTCCAATAAAAGATAACGACTTGCCTGATCTGGTTAAGCAATACAAAGCCTACCAAGCAGCGGTAATGGCTGGCAAATCAACCGAGCAGTGGTCAGACAAAACGCAAAAAGCGTTCTTGGTAGCGAAAGACGACATCAAAGCCAACAAATACGACTTGTCGATTAACAAATATAAAGAAGTGGTGTACGAGCAAGAAAGCTACGAAGAACCTAAAGTGATCCTTGGTAAACTGAAAGCGTTAGAAAACGAGATTCTGGCTGATCTTAATGAGTTGGAGTTGATGCTATGAGCTTTGTAATGAGCCCATTAAAGGACTTGCTTTTGAACGTTGATAAATGGAATCCTGCCAAAGAGGCAGGAGATACTTTGATTAAATACATAGATCTTAGTTCTGTTGATAAAGACTCAAAACGAATAATTGATGACGAAGTTCAAGAGTTGTTTGGGAGTAAGGCGCCGAGCCGAGCACGACAACTAGTATCTGAGAAAGATATTCTAGTGGCTACTGTTCGCCCAAATTTGAATGGAGTGGCGAGTGTTCCTGGCGAATTTGAAGGGGCAACTGCCTCGACCGGATATTGTGTATTAAGAGTAAACGAGGAGCTTTTAGATTCAAAGTACCTCTTTTATTGGGTGCAAACAGAACTGTTTGTTAACAATATGATATCAAAGGCTAGCGGAGCTAATTACCCTGCTGTTTCAGATAAAATTATAAAAGATAGTAAAATCCCACTCCCACCACTAGAAGAACAAAAACGCATTGCTGCCATTTTGGATAAAGCCGATGCCATTCGCCAGAAACGTAAGCAAGCCATTGACCTTGCCGACGAGTTCTTACGCAGCGTGTTTTTGGATATGTTTGGTGATCCGGTGATGAATCCGAAGGGGTGGGAGGTTGAAAAGTTTGCAAATGTTGGGTCATTAGACCGTGGTAAATCAAAACATAGACCTCGAAATGACCCAAAACTATTAGGAGGGCTACACCCATTAGTTCAAACGGGTGATGTGGCAAATAGTAAAGGGTATCTGAGAAGCTATACTTCAACTTATTCTGACTTTGGATTAGCTCAAAGTAAAAAATGGCCTGCTGGTACTTTATGTATCACGATTGCAGCTAATATCGCCAAGACAGGCATTTTAACTTTTGATGCTTGCTTTCCTGACAGTGTAGTCGGATTTACTCCAAATTCGAAAACCACGACTGAATATGTTCAGGCGTGGATTTCCTTTTTGCAGAAAATTCTTGAAGCTAATGCACCAGAGTCAGCTCAGAAGAATATCAACTTGGCAATACTACGGGACTTAGATATGCCTGTTCCACCGATTTCTGAGCAGAAAAAGTTTACTATGATTGTAGAAAAAGTTAATTCGATATTAAATAGAACTAGAGTTAGTGAAGAGAGCAAAGAACAGTTGTTTAACTCTCTTTCCCAAAAAGTATTCTCAGGCCAGCTATAAATTTCAGAGGTATCTTCGGATGCCTCTTTTTTGATCAAAGGTTAGGTAAAAATGAAAATAACATCACTTACCATTGGTGGATTTAAAGGCATTAAGAACAAAGCCACGATTCCACTGGCACCCATTACGTTGTTCTTTGGCGCGAACAGTACTGGTAAAAGCACAGTGTTACATGCACTGCTGTATCTTTATGAAGTGGTCGCCAAACGTAATTTTGATGCGCAATACAGTTCAATCGCAGGGGAGTCACTCTACTTTGGCGGTTTTCAAAACTTGGTTCATGGAAAAGATCTAGATGGTGTTATTACTTTAGGGGCAACTCTTGATTTCAGGGATGGTGCTGCGGATATTTGGGATGATTATTTGTCTGATTCTGAGCGTTGGCTGCTTGAATTTCATTTAGGCTTTATACCAGACTCAGACGCTGACGTTGTATCCTTTGAGTTAGATATTAAATGGGACCATACCAAAAAACGTGCGTATATCAGCCGATATGAATGTAAAACCCAAGGCACTGAGTATTTCAAAATAACAGCTCAAGCCGGTCGACCAGATTGCCAAATTACTCACTATCAACCTCTACCACATTGGGAAGTAGATGAATCATTTAAAGTTGAGAATCTCTTTGATTCTGGTCAGTGGGAAGATGTCTCCATCAATAGCCAAGATGCGTTGCCTAACATCTACAAGAGGCTTGACCTATCTAATGCTCCTTTTGATTGGTCTGATGTTTTCGAAGACCACCCACTTGCTGCACAGTTGTTTGCCGAAGCTGCGCTATCGCAGGCTGCATTTGCACCACTAAAGCTATTAGTGAAAAAACTTGTAGACTTACTTCACATTGGCCCGCTACGCATTGTTCCAACGCGAGCAACCGTATTGAACAAAAGCACGAACACTCAGCGTTGGTATGACGGCACAGCTGGTTGGGAGACTTTCGCCTTTTCGAATGAAAGTGTTAAAGCTAAGACCAACGAGAAATTTACAAGTAGTGATTTCTTTGGCACTAACTACTGTGTTGAAGCTCCTTCCCACGGAGAAGCAAGCTTGATTGAGAGAACAGTCATCCTCAAGGATTCTCACAACGATATTCCTTTATTGCCTTCAAGCGTTGGTGTCGGGGTATCACAAGTGTTCCCATTCGTTGTTGCTACCTCACTTGAGCGAGAGCTTATCGTTTCTTGCGAACAGCCCGAACTGCATATTCACCCTAAATGGCAGTTAGCTTTGGGGGATATGATGATTGAAGCAGTTAAGAATAACCCAGCTAGAATGTTTCTCATCGAAACGCATAGTGAGCACTTGATGTTGCGTCTTCTCAGAAGAACGGTTGATGATGGGGTTCTTTCTATAACGCCTGATGAGATTAGTGTTATCAATGTGTTTAAGCATGACGATAATATCCATTATCAACGCCAGCGTATTACAGATAGTGGGGACTTTGAACTTGATTGGCCGGAAGGCTTTTTTGAAGAACGATATGGTGAGTCTTAAGTATGTTAAGAGAGTATATTGTTGACCCCAATTCATATTGTCGAAACATAGACTCGTTACAACGTTTTTTGAGCGATTTTGGGACAGAGAATGGCAGGGTTATTGTCTCTCTTTCAAATAGGTGGGAGCGAGAACAACAAGATGCAATTAAAGCATCGGGGATTCAGTTGACAACACTTGAAAGGCGTAAGTGTTTTGACAGACTTAAGTATTTGGCAAAAACCTCTGTTGTTTTTGCTGGGAGCATACCGAGTGAACTTACAGAATGGGTAGATAGAGCTAAGTTCGCACAAGAGCGACTAGGCATTGGTGCAATAATATCGAGTGCTGCTACATTAGGCGCTAATAATAAGTTTGACTATACGAATTTTTTACACTTTCAGCCGCCGAGTTGGCATTTGGAAAAAGATGCGACGTCACCTCGAAAAGCGGAAGATATGGCTAACACAATAAAAAATAGCCTACGCCTAGCTAGTGTAGGTCTATTCGTTGACCCATATTTTGATCCTGCAAAGATCGAGTATCGCAGGCCTTTAAATAGTTTCGTAACGAACATAGTTAGTGGAAGAGTTGCTTGTAAAAAAGTCTTTATTCATACAGTTGAAGATCGTGAGAAAGGTAGAAGTAAAAAAGAGTTAAGGCAATGGATGGAAGAACTTGTTCACCCCGAACTTCCTGCTGGATTCTGTATAGAGCTATGGATTTGGCCATCTCAATTAATACACGATAGATTTATACTGACTAAAAATGTGGGGTACCAATTTGGACACGGTTGGCAAGAGTCTGGTAATGAAATGCATGTAAATATAAGTAGACTGACAGAGCAAGCCCGTGACAGAGAGTTCAAAAAATTTTCTAATTCCGGACCACGTCAAGGAGACCCAATTGTCATCGTTGGCACGTAGGATATAAACACTAGAACCATAAAGACTAAACCGCCATCCACTGCATGGCGGTTTTTTATAGCTCCAATTCGAGGTAATAATATTTACTATTGGTAAATATTATTACAATATAAAACTGTGATGACTTGCAAAGATTCAATTAAATCATGATGTTAGCGTTTGGTATGCTTGTTGATTGCATTGTTGTATCAACATTTACGAATCGAGGTGCCATCGAATATGACAGACGCTAATCTTACTACTTTAACCATCCCATCATTTTCGTTTCCAGATATCCAAGTATCTGGAAATAGAGTCGAGAGATTCGGACGTCGCTCGTTTGAGCTCACTGCCTCAATAGCTGCTACAGATAACGCTGATATCGTTATCTGTAAGTCGCCAATTGGAGGAGACTTCGCTCAATTTTATGTCGTCAAAAGTAAGCGCGTTTGTGTTTCGCACCTTGAAGCTTACCCAGTTTTATACACACTAAAGCCTGCAAGTTTTAAGTCGCTAGCCGTTGAATCCGAACTTCGATGGTTAAACCATCCGTTGACGACATTAAACGATTTGAAACCCCTGCAAATTTCTCAATCCTGGCAGAACCAGTTTATGTTTAAAGCCGAGGACAAAGAGTCAAATACCTTAGGATTGCGTATGCCTCAAATTGGGGCTCTTCATGCAATCTCTGCTGAATTTTCAAGATCATCAAATATTGAGCCTAGTACAGTAGTCCTACCGACAGGAACAGGCAAAACAGAGACTATGTTGGCGACTACGATCTACCATCGCTGCGAAAAAGTTCTGGTGTTGGTTCCTTCAAATTCGTTACGAGATCAAGTTGGCGATAAATTTAAAACTCTTGGTTGCTTGGCTGAGCTTGGTGTTGTCCCTGAGGAAATTCTTCACCCTGCTGTAGTGAAGATCAAAAAGGGCATTAAGACTGTAGAAGAGGCGCAGAAGCTGCTCGACAGCGCGAATGTGCTAGTTGCAACGCCTCAAATATTGAAATCACGTTTTGCTAACTCAGGTGTACTTGAAACAATCTGCAATGCTTGTAGCCATCTGTTTGTTGACGAAGCTCATCATATTTCAGCGAGTACGTGGAATGAAATAAAAGAGCAATTTGTTGGAAAAAGAGTTATTCAGTTTACCGCTACGCCTTTCCGTAATGATACTCAGAGCTTGGGTGCAAAAATTATTTACAACTACACCATGGGAGAAGCTCAAAAAGCAGGCTATTTTACGAATGTACAGCTCGAACCCGTAGAGGAATATTTCCAAGACTCCATGGATCTCGCTATAGCAGATAAAGCGATTAAGTTGCTAAAGCATGATATGGATTTAGGGCTCGACCACTTAATGATGGCTAGAGTGAAAACTAAAGAGAGAGCGAAAGAAGTCTTTGCTCTATATCAGAAATTAGCACCAGAACTTAAACCTGTATTAGTTCATTCTGACCTTTCTAAAACGGTACAAAATCAGCGACTAGCCTATTTGCGTTCAAGAGAATCAAAAGTAGTAGTTTGCGTCGATATGTTAGGTGAAGGTTACGATTTACCTAACTTAAAAATTGCTGCTATTCATGACCATCATAAAAGTTTGGCGATAACGTTACAGTTTATTGGGCGATTTACCCGTGTTTCTCATAAAGAAACACTCGGTTCTGCAAGCGTTGTTGTGAATATAGCTGACCCTGGTGTTGAAGGTGCATTGCAGAAGTTGTATGCACTTGGTGCCGATTGGGATGAAGTATTAAGGCGTTTATCTGAGAATCAAATTGAACGAGAAGTGCGATTGCAACAGGTTGTTGACTCACTCAAAGGGCAGGGGGACTTGCACGAACAACTTTCGCTTTGGAACTTGCGACCATCTTGTTCTGCTATGTTATTCAAGACAGATTGTGAAAATTGGAATCCTGAGAATTTCATGGATATCAAATTCAGTCATGATGAAATGTGGCATTCAATTTCAACTGAGGAAAATATTTTGGTGTTGTTGGCTGTAGCCAGTACGTCTGTGAAATGGGGTCACTTTAAAGATGTTAAAGACATCAACTACAAAATACTGATAGCTCATTGGGATAATGAACGTAACGCTTTACTCATTTATTCAAATGATTATAAGGGTTTCAAAGTAGAAGTACTGGCTGAAACATTATGTGGTGAGTCGACTTATGTTATGTCGGGAAAACAGATTTTTAATGTTCTCAATAACATCGAATACCCATTGGTGAATAATCTTGGTTCTGCGCAAAACGGAGCGATTAGCTTTACGCAGTTCTTTGGACCAAATGTTACCGAGGGGCTAAGCGCAGTTGAAAAATCAGCGTCAACTCTCAGTAATATTGCAGCAATGGGGTATGAGGATGGTAATAAAGTATTGTGGGGCTGTTCTGAACGTAAAGGCAAAGTTTGGTCTCCAAAAGCAGGTTCAATCGCGGACTGGTTACTCTGGGCAAAAGCAGCGTGGGATAAAGTAGTTGAGGGTGGTAATGATGATACAAACATTACACGTGATTTCTTGAGACCTCAGAAAATAGACAATCCTCATCCTTATATGCCGATATCAATACAGTGGGGTGAGCAACTTCAAGCCCGTAATGAAGAAGGCGTCAAAATATACTTTGGTTCATCTTCATTCTACTTATACGAAGTCGACCTAAACGTGACATGGGATGCACAAACTAAAGAACCCATTCTAGTTTTTGAGTCTTTTCAAAACACATCAAAATACAAATTGCTGATCGATCGAGATCTATCCAAAGGTTATGACTATCAATTGTTAGAAGGTGAGCAGGTCTCAATTCAAGTAGGAAATTCTGAACCTAGAATGCTTATAGAAGAGATGTACCACGATCCAATATTCGTTTATTACGCTGATGGCTCATTTTCTTATAACTGTTACTGGGTAGAGGTGAAGGACAATATCGGTAGCTATTCTTCTGATGCTTTGAATCCCGTCGAATGGACTGTAGACATAACGAAAGAGTCAATGGGCGCGAACTTAAATACTGATACAGTACAGCACCAAACTTGGCAGCTTATCGACTCTGAGTACGACATTGTCATCAATGATGATGACCATGGAGAAGCTGCTGATTTAGTGGCGATTAAATCTCTACCTGACAAGATAATTCTAAGCCTATACCACTGCAAATACTCTCATGGTAGTGAACCAGGAAGACGACTGAGTGATCTTTATGAAGTCTGCGGGCAAGCTCAACGTTCTGTGCGTTGGAAGCATGTTGGTCTTCCTTATTTATACAAACATATTCAAAAGCGTGAGGGAGCTTGGAAAAGGCGAGGTCAAAGCCGTTTTCTGAAAGGCAATATGACTCAGTTGGAGAGCATAAAGAATCGCTCGCGTACCACTCCTATCGAGTTTCAGGTCGCAGTGGTGCAACCGGGTGTGAGCAAACAGCAAATTACAGAAGAAATGCTCAAATTACTTGGAACAACAGAACTTTTCATAAAGAAAACAACATTGGCTGAACTGCGAGTGTGGTGTTCAAAATAAAGTAATACAAAAATTGAATATTAAGTTTTTTATATAGAAATTATTTTTTATTCACAGGGAAGCGGCTTTGTGCGGCTTCTCTGATGTATTTAGCGCTAGCTCTTCACTAATGATATACACTGCTTTAGTTAGTAGTAATTCAATGATAAATCTAATTTGAAAATAAGTTATCATTTGGTCATTAAATTTACATGCTGAAGTGTGACCAAAACCTCTCTATTCCTTATTAAATCAAGTTGTTAGCTGGTTTTATGTTTGTTGTAATGTATTGGATTATATAAAAAGTAATCTAATACGAACCATTTCATAAATTTTAAACTTAAGGCTAGATAATAAGGTTAGGTTATCGATGGATACTACGCTCAGAGGCAAGTTCAAACCTACAGATATAATCCCCACAGTTATCTCCGCTCATGATTGTTTACGTACGATATTTATACAACGTGAACTATCCCATCCAACGGGTCAACCTCTATTTACATATCAACTATCAGAATCAGAATATAAACATTTGCGAACTAGTTTAAAAACGAAATTTTTACCGAAAAGATTGTATGAAGACCGTCACTGGTGTGCAGCTTTCTGTTTATTCAGTGCTGAGTGGTATCGCCGAGAATATCAAGGTGGTTGGAGTTGGAGCGGTATATCAAGAAGTTTAGAGTTTGAATTAGATGCAAATCAACGCAGTAAAGTCATAAAAACTGGCTTTAACTATTGGTTACGTACTGTTAGCCAATACAATGACGAACGACATAGCTTTCTTGGTTCCGTGTTTCGAGAGGGGGGCTTACCGTATGGATTGCTCGCGAGTGAAGGCGGTCGATTTCAGATTATATTTAAACGAATTCTGAGGGCTTTTGATGATGCACAGGCATTTGGTCAATCGCCATTTCAATTAGTATCAGAAGGTCTTGAACATTTACCTGAGGCATTTAGGCAAGAGACAACAGTTGATCTTATTACTAATATGGCAGAGCTATTACTACGATTAACTGACGAATACAATCTCCAGCAACAAGAACAACCAGCTAATCACTTAGATAACCAATTACCCAATTGGAGAGATTTATTTCCAATTCCGCTTGATGCTGATACTGGAAGTGAATTTCTTACAGGCTTGCTTAAATCTGCTTCCGTGCAGCGAAGAGACAAGTTACAACAAACAAAACGCGTTGTTTGTAGGCAGAGGCTTGTTTTAAATGATGATTTAGGTTTTGTTACTCAAGTTAAATTGATAAAGGCGATATCAATGCCTTTTCAACGCCAAGCATTGATTAACAGTCGAGTTGAATTATTTATACAAGAAGGCAATCGTGTAATTGCAGAGTTAGGCACAGGGCATACAACTTTTGAAGATGAAAAAACTAAGATTATTTTGAGAACTCCTGCTTGTGAGTTTCGTCGACAAGCTATAGAGCAAGAGCTGTATTTGGTGGTATTACAAGCGGGTGTAGAACTTCATCGAGAAGTTATCCCTAATTCTGATTTAGCTATTAATGAAATGCCTATTGTAGTTAAGTCCGATGGTGAGTATGACTGGGTTGTAGGTCAAGGAAGTATTAGTGTTAAAGCAGATCAACTCAAAGCTATTTTGCGAAAAGATGCAGCCTACACTGCTGAATTACCAGAGTTGTGCACGTTAGTAACTGCAGATGATTATCAGTTTGTCGAGTTTAGTGGAGAAATTAAGGTTGATTATGGTATTGAAGATGATGAGCATGATACGTATGTAATATCAACGCGTCAGTCGGCAGTATTAGCTGATCAAGTGAGTGTTAGAGGCACAAAATTACAGTATTACTCAGATACAGGACAGCCAATCTATTTAGGCTTACCAACGATCACTAGTCAAGAAGCAAAAACTGAATTGTGGATAGCTAATAAACCACTGAGCGAAGCTCATCAAGCGGGAGTGTTTGGTATTCAATCTGTGCGTTTAAAGGCTAGTGGAAATCGTACAATACTTCGTAAACGACTTGCTATTCTTCCGCAGTCATTCCGTCTTGATCTAAGACCATCTAAACAAGCGAATAGTGGTTACTTTGATCTTTATTGTGAACGAAATTTTTTTGTATCGATAGAAGGGAAGCAGGTAGTTTATAAACAAACAAATATAGCTGGTGGAAAAAGAATTACAGTGACAGCAGAAGGCTCACCACCAGCAGATGTGATTCTTTCCATTAGCGCTAACTTGATGGCTGATCCAATTAAAGTTAGAGTTCCTTTTCCTGCTTCAGGAGCGTTAATCTTTGATAAACATGGTATCAGCTTAGCCAATAGAATCACTATCGATGACCTATTAGGTGCACGTATTCAGTTTTTCCCTCGTATAGATGTAGCGGCAAATTATCATATTGAGTTAAAAGGGCCTATGAGGTCTCGTGATGCATCTTATTATTGGGAGTACAAGGTTACAGATAAAGTCCTAGAGGTCAGTTTATATGAGTTTCGCCATAGAATTCGAGAACTACTAGCAGCATCTGGTGAGTTGGATGATGAAATTCGAATGGTTATCGGGGGCTCGGGGTGTAGAGAGCAACAAACGATTATTGGACGATATGCAATAGAAACTCAACAGTTCAATGAGACTGTGAGTTTTAATATAAAACTGGAAAAAGATCTCGTTATTAAGCCAGAATTAATTAATTTGGCTGATCCTGCAGAAAAACCACATCCACTAGTGGAAAGGTGCTCTAATGGTGTAGTCACTGGTGTATTTGAATTCAATACAAAATTATCTCAGCCAGCGTTAATCGTTCCTTCAAACAATAGTCAATTAGCCTTTCGCGCGAGATTTATTCCTGGCAATGTGTCACTTAAGTCTGTTAGTGAGATTAAAACTCTAAACAAAGCCGTTACTGTTTTTCATCCTGTAACTAATCCTAACGCAATTGCCGATGTGCTCCCAATACTAGTGAATGATTTTAATCATAGCAGTTGGCGATTTGTTAATGATTTGTTTAATAATTATTCGCATCTACCAATGGCTACTTTTGAAGTATGGAAAGCAATAGTAAAACATACTGCTTGTTTATCTGCATTAGCGTTTAAAGCAGATAACCCTGTTCAATTAATGGAGCGTTTGAAAGTTGAATTCAATGTTATTTGGGAGCTTATACCGCTGAGTATTTGGCAGTCGCATATTACTAAGTTCCGTCAGATGTTATTAAGTATAGGGTTACCTGACAATGTAGTGGATAACAAAGTAAAGAGTAAATTAAAAATGCTTTCTGAATTTACTCCACTGTTTGATAAACAATGCCGAGCGTTAGTCACTGAACAATTTACTCGGCATGAAACGCAATTATCAGCTGTATTTCAATTCTGTCTTCCTGCTTGGAGTCAAGATTTAATACGTCTTCATTTATCTGACCGCGAATGGCCAATAGCATTTAGTGTTGAATTAGAAACATGGTGCAAAAAACACTGTAGTGAGCTTATTCATTTTGAAATCATTCGTGGATTCCATAAGAGTGTTCTTTATTTTCCTATTTTTTCAGCTGCAGTAGCGTGTGGGAAAGCTCAATTAGAAGAACTGTCATCAACGCTTTATCCCATAGATTATTTCCATTTGCGACAAATTGTTGAGTTTGACCGTCATTGGTTTAATCCAGTATTTCAAAGTGCATTATGCGTATTTGCTCAAGAGGATGTTTGAATGAAGCAATATTTTTCCACTCTAAAACAACAAGCTAATAGTCGTGCAAAAGAATCAACTTTAAGTGTTTTGGGGATCAGTAATCCAGCTCTTAGAAATCATTTAAGTGAGCAGATGGAAACGGATGAAAAGTTTGTTCATGGCCCTGTCTTTGAGCAAATGTTCTCTTGGGAAATAGATGAAGTGACGATAGAAGATCTTTCTACTCCTGAACATAATAATTTACTTAGCCCGGTATTACTCGATGCGTTAGATGTTACACCGCATAAAGATGGTTGTAAAAAAGACAGTAGCTGTAAGTGTAAGTATGTGTTGAGTCGAGAGATAAAACCATATAAACATCAATTAGAAGCATGGAGAGGCTTACTTGATCCCTGTCCTCAATCTCAAATTATCACCAGTGGTACTGGTTCGGGTAAAACTGAATGTTTTATGGTACCAGTACTTGAAGATTTGTATCGTGAAACACAACGGACAAACAGTTCTCTAACGGGAGTAAGAGCGTTATTTTTATATCCTTTGAATGCCTTAATAAACTCGCAGAAAGAACGACTAAATGCTTGGACGCGGCACTTTAATCGTGATATTCGTTTTTGTTTGTATAACGGAAATACCCCTAATGAGCTTAAAGCCCAAGATAGACAAAGACAAAAAAAACAACCTCAGGAAGTTCTTTCAAGAAAGTTAATGCGAGAAAATCCAGCTCCTATTTTGGTGACCAATGGAACCATGCTGGAGTATATGTTAGTAAGGCAAGCTGATGCACCTATTATCCAAAAATCACAAGGTAAGCTGCGGTGGATCGTACTTGATGAAGCACATACATATATTGGTTCACAAGCAGCTGAACTTGCACTGCAGCTAAGAAGAGTTATGCAGGCTTTTGATGTTAAGCCTGAGAATATTCGTTTTGTTGCTACTTCTGCAACTATCGCGGGGGCTAAGGCTGAAACTCAACTCAAAAAATATCTTGCGAAGTTAGCGAATGTTGACGTAGAGCAGGTAGCCGTCATTGGGGGAAGGCGAGTTGTTCCTAATTTGCCTAAAGTAAAGCTAGAAAATTTAACTATTACAGAAATAGAAGCAATAGAACCTGAAGGCGAACAACCGATAAATCGTAAACAACAGCAAGATCCTGAAGTATCAGAATGTAGATATTCTGCCTTAGCGGGTTCTCCTTTAGCTGTAAAAATACGAGAGTTGTTAGCTGGCGACAATATAGGTCCGGTACATTATGCTGAATTACTTGATAAATTAAGTTGTTACGATTTGAGAGAAGATGAATTAAATCGATGGTTAGATATATGTACAGGGACAAAACGTACGTACAAAAGTGAGGCATTTTTAAAACTTAGAGCTCATTATTTCCAACGGACATTGCATGGTTTATGGTGCTGTATTGATCCCAATTGTTCAAATAAAAAACAATCTAAATTAAACGGTGCTTGGCCATTTGGATTTGTTTATAGCGAACATCGTCAAAAATGTCATTGCGGAGCAAAAGTATTTGAATTGGCATTTTGTAATGAATGTAATGAACCTCATTTACTGGCAGTTGACCAAAATGGTCAATTGCAACAATGGACTGGAAAAATAAATGATGAGTTTTCGTTGCTTGATGAAGAAGAAAAAGAAATAGACGATGTACGATCTACCCATAACTCTGAAAAAATAACAGTAAGTAATGCCCAAGTTGTTATAGGGGCAAAGCAAAGCGATGAGTATCTATTAACAGGTTTTGACATTATTGGCCAAGAGCAGTTTTTGGATAAAAGCTCAATTCAGTTGACGAAGTCGATATGTGAAAAACAGCAGTGCTGTGAATGCGGGTATTCAGGAAGAAGTCAGTACAGTAAAGCCTTAAGAAGAGGGTTGTTAGGTGCGCCATTTTATATAGCAAACGTGGTACCAACAGTACTGGAATATTGTCCTGATATAGATGTGGATAAAGAATCAAAAATAGGCCCTAATTCTGTACCTGGTCGAGGTCGACGGTTAATTACTTTTACCGATAGCCGACAAGGAACTGCAAAAATGTCAATTCGAATGCAGCAAGAAGCAGAAAGGTCGAGGTTAAGAGGGTTAGTATTTAAGGAACTTCGCAGACACGTCGAAAATAAAATTGCTATAGATGAAACTTTACTTGATCGTGTGAAAGACTACTTGAGTATGCCTATCGAAAAACTACAACTCATGTTGCCATCCATCGAACAATCTATGCCTGAAGATGCTAAGGCATTAAAAGAATATATTGATATTGCCAGTAACTCGGTTGCAGTACCTTTGCCTCAAACTATTTCGTGGTCTGAACTTACTGATGTTATTAAGCAAGATAATGATTTAAAAGAATCAATGTTAAAAGAAAATAAACGTTTATCACCAGAAATATTTGATAATTCGACAGGTCCGTTAAGACTAACGAAAATGCTGCTTACAAGGGAGTTTGCTAGACGTCCAAAAAATAGAAACAGTCTAGAGACTCAGGGATTGGTTAAAATTGTTTACCCAGCATTGGAAGAAATCGATGTTATACCAGAGCTTTGGGCAATCTACGGTTTAACGCTAAAGGATTGGCGCGATTACCTTAAAGTTTGTTTGGATTTTTTTGTACGTGAAAATTTTTATATAACAATTGATCGCGAATGGATTCGTTGGATCGGTATGCACTTTTCCCCAAAAACCTTATTAGGACCTGATGCGAGTGATGCTGATGAAAATAGAGCGAAAAGTTGGCCGATAGTACGCAAAGATAGTAAGCGTCAACAACGTATAATCACTCTGCTTACTGTTGCTACAGGAATAGATGTTACGAGTAAGTCAGGAGAAGATACTATTAAT
This sequence comes from Photobacterium andalusiense, assembly GCF_900185625.1. Classification (GTDB taxonomy): domain Bacteria; phylum Pseudomonadota; class Gammaproteobacteria; order Enterobacterales; family Vibrionaceae; genus Photobacterium; species Photobacterium aquimaris. The sequence continues at coordinate 546,267 of NZ_FYAJ01000002.1, read as the reverse complement.
GGATGGTTGATTTCTGCTTGGAATGCACTAACACGCTCAAAAATATTGCAAGATTTAACAGCAGATAAACAATATAGCTTGAATTTGTCTAATGTTAGTTTTTCATTAATGAATTCGGCTTACATATGCCCGATTACAAATAAACTATTGGATACAACGTTTAAAGGGATCACTCCTTATATTCCGTTTAAAGGTCAATTAAATGACAATTTGTGTGAAAAAGTGAATCTTCCCGCAGTATGGTCTTTTGAAGGGAGTGATGATTTCTTACTCTCACTGATCTTAACGCGTAAAGATATTGCAAACTCATCAGAAGTTAAAGCACTCAGAGAACAGAATTTGTGGACAGATATTAATGACCGAACAGTAGAGGGGGGCTTTTACTATGCTTCAGCTGAGCATTCTGCACAACAATCAGCTGAGCGACTAAAAATCTATGAGGATGAGTTTAAAGCTGGTAGGAAAAACGTCCTTAATTGTTCAACAACAATGGAAATGGGGGTTGATATCGGCGGGATTACTGCAGTAGTGATGAATAATGTACCGCCACATCCAGCGAATTATCTTCAGAGAGCTGGTCGAGCTGGTCGTTCGAAAGAGTCTAGAGCGATAAGTTATACGCTATGTAAAAATAATCCTCATGATACGTTAGTTTTTAATAACCCAAAATGGCCATTTACTACAATTATTCCTGCTCCGCATGTTGAATTTTCTTCTGAGAAATTGGTGCAGCGACATGTGAATTCATATTTGATGGGCCGATTTTTAATTGAAGAAATTGGTTTGACAAGCAAAGAAAAATTTAACTTAGATCTTGAATGGTTTAATTCAAAGGTTAATGATGAAAAATCTATAGCAGAACGCTACATTAATTGGGCAAAAACGTGTGATAAGCAGTTGCAATCATCCTTAACTATTTTAGTTAAAGGTACAGCGTTGAGAAATTCTCCTTTGGCACTAATTTGTAAGCACTCAGCTCTAAAAATAGAGGAAATCACTAAGCAGTGGGTAAAAGAGTATCAATATATTGAAAATGAATTGATGGGGACTGATCCAGAAGGCCCTTATGCTTATAAGCTAAATAGTGATAAGTCCCGTTTATGTCGAGAATATTTACTTCGGGATTTAGCAACAAGAGCGTTCCTTCCTGGATATGGATTCCCTACTGATGTCGTCAGTTTAGATACTGATAATATCGTCGACTTTAGAAGGCAGTTTCAATTTAGGAAACTAAATAAACTTGATCGAGAAGATAATGTTTCTATCAATCGAGGTTTGCCAAGTCGTAATTTGGCTGTGGCAATTCGAGAGTACGCCCCCGGTTCAGAAATCGTACTTGATGGCAGAGTACATAAGTCAGCTGGAATTTCACTGAATTGGCAAAAAATTCACGTTGATGGCGCAAAGGATTCTCAGAAGTTTGATTTAGCTTGGCGTTGTCCTAATTGTGGTCAGACAGGATATGAAACAGATCTAGAAACACAATCCGATTCGAATAATTTGGTGTGTACAAATATTGCTTGTGGAAAAGTTATTCCAAAGAATTTTGATGATAAAGATTCAAATATAGATGATTGTCGAAAGAAAGTAATTCAACCCACTGGTTTTGTTACTGATTATTACCGAGAACCAACAAATAATATCTCCAATAATATTTATGTCCCCGTTCAACCTTCTTGGGTTATTGCCTCGGGTACACCAACACCACTACCGATACCAGCACTTGGTTATATGGTGGCAGATAGCGATGGTAAGGTCTTCCATCATAGTTCTGGTCTTGCAGGTAAAGGATATGCGTTATGTATGGCTTGTGGCCGTGCTGAGTCAATAACCGTGAAAGGTGAATTGCCAAAGGCGCTTAACTTGGAAAAAATGCATAAACCACCACGCCCAAGTAAATTTGATAAGGATGAAGTTGGTCGACATGCTGATTGTGATGGGGCTTCCAAGATAATGTACCCGATTCATTTGGGTATAAATTCTCGAACAGATGTCTTTGAATTAGTTATTAAGAATCCGAAAACAGGTGAATACATACCTGATAATGTTCAGGGGCGGAAAATAGCAACTACTTTGGCTGTAGTGTTACGAAAGTGCTTAGTCGAGCAACTTGGTGTATCTACAAACGAGGTTCAGTATAGTGTTAGGCCAACAATAATCGGCGATGGTCAACATGCATTAGCGCTGCAGTTATTTGATAGTGTTGGAGGGGGAGCTGGATTTGCAACCAAAGCGCCATATTTTATTTCTGAAATCCTGAACGGATTACTTGAAAAACTTAATTGTAGAAGACAGTGCGATGCTTTCTGCCCTGAATGTCTTTTAGAGTCAGATTCGAAACACGATACAGAAAAGCTCGATCGCATGTTAGCCATAGAATGGTTAGGAGAAGATTTTAAGCATTATGTATCGCTTGCGACTAAACACAAAAATCTTATTGAAGATGGCAAATACTGCCCGCAGACTATTGAAGCTCAATTGTTTGATTTACTTAATGAAAAGGTATCAGTATGTTTATTTATTCTTTCTTCTGAAATCGAAAATTGGGATACGTCTCTTGTCTTGATGAAATCTAAATTACATGAATTATTAGCGAAAAATATCACTGTTTCAATAGTCGTGCCTAAAGTTGAGTTTACTGAAGAAATTGTAACTTTCTTAAGGGAAATACAAAAAATAGGGGTTCAGCTGAGATATGGGAAAGAGTGTGGGGCGATTATTTTCCAAGGCTTAACAAGTAATGGTTGGTTAACGTTGGCCAACCTTGATATCAAAGCAACTATCCCAGGAGATCATTGGCTTACTGCAGATGACATCTCCATCATTTCTTATAGTGAACCAGAAATTGAGACAACGCCTTTTGAATTAGACTCTGTGGAGCCAATTCATCTATTAGGAGCTATGCATATTGATATAGCCACTGAATTAAATGGACGGTTATCAAATTTCGGGAGAAGTTTTGTAAATCTATTGGAAAGTAAAGATCAGCGATTAGCAAAGTTGCTTAAAGAAAGTACCTTGAAGAATATTTCGTATTCAGACCGATATCTTCAAAGCCCAGCTTCTTTATTATTACTGGCCGAGATACTCAAAGTTCTTCGAGGAACATCAGATTGCAATATAGAAGTCAGTACTTGTTTTGATGAGCAAAATAGGAATCATTTTGCAGTTAACCATGATTGGGATGATCGTTATGACTACGAAGAAATTTTTAGTGCTTGGTTGACTCATATGGTGGGAAAAAAAGTAGACGTCAATATAATTAATGACAAACGAGAAGTCCCGCACCGAAGAGCAATAAGATTGTATTTTTCTACTGGCGATGTCGTTGAGGTTACTTTAGATCAAGGTCTTGGATATTGGCGATTAGATCTTGAGAATGGAATGCATAGATTTGATTTTATGAGAGATACGTACGATCAGATAAAAAGGTTGATTGAGGTGTATAAGTTGGCGAATGTGTCTAATAGCGCTAATTGGTCAACTTGGGTTGCCGTTAATGCATTTTAAGTATGTCGACTGTTAATAAGATAAAAAATTTAAGAAGCGGCATAAATGAGGTATGTTATAGAAGTTAATTAATATTAGTTTATATATGCCAGAGTAACATTTAATATTTTAAGCGAGGCTAATTTAGCCTCGCTTTTCTATGAAACTATAGACTACATACAACTTTTGATCGTATTTATTAAAAGATAAGCGTTTGAGCTGTTATTTTTTAATGTAAATATATTTTAATTAATGCTAGTGGAAGTACGTAAATACCTGTGGAACAAAAAACAATTTAATTGTCGATTGGTCATTAGTCGGCGAGGAATTTATTCTTCAATCTAAATATGAAAACTATGTTTATATAGTATCTAATTAACACTTTAAGCTATTTAAAAAAGATTTATTTTTTAATTATATTAATTAAGTGGTGATATAATATTGCAATCTATAAATATGTTACTCTATTAAATATTATGAAGCTAAAATCGAGTTATCAAAATTATACATTTATTACTTTGAGTTATAATGTGTTGCGAGTTATGCGAAATGATGGATACGTTGTCGATATATCGGTTGGGGAAATTGAAGTGGTCAGGTAAAACTGTACACCTTGATAGGTGTTTAAGTTAAGCGGCTGCTTCCATCATCACTGGCGATAAATAGTTGTTATAACTATGGCCCCGCTTAGTGTTGTAATGTTGTAATATATATTTGAGCGTGTCCCTTTCTGCTTCAGCATAATTGTTATAGCACTCTTTGGGCATCCACTCCGTTTTAAAACTTCTAAAAAAACGTTCCATTGGGGCATTATCCCAACAATTCCCACGTCGACTCATACTTTGAGTTAATTGGTATTTCCATAATGTTTGCCTGAATTGAAAGCTGGTGTAGTGGCAACCTTGATCTGAATGAAACATCACATTTTGTGGTCGACCACGACTTTCATAAGCCATTCGGAGTGCAGCAGTAGTTAAATCACTGTTTGGGCTATCTGAGCAGGCCCAACCCACAATTCTTCGAGCAAAGAGATCCATAACAGCGGCTAAATATAACCATTTATTACCCGCCCAAACGTATGTCACGTCGCCACACCAAACTTGATTTGGTGCTTTAACATTAAATTTTCGATTTAATAAATTCGGGGCAATTTTAGAGACATCTTCTGATATTTTATATTTATGTTTATTCGGCTGTTTACTTATAATATCGAGCTCTTTCATTAAGCTAGCAGCTTTATAACGACCAACATTTTCACCCTCTTGGGTAAGTTGACCAGCTATTGTCCTTGCCCCCGCAGAGCCTCTACTACGACTATGAATATCAACAACTTTTTGACGAAGTAATGCTTTTTCAGACGTAACAATACCGCGATTTTTAAGTCGATAGTGGTAGCTATTACGAGGTATTCTAAATAGCTTACATAGTGGCTTTATCGAATGAGGCTCTTTTGATAATGCTGCAATCAAATCTATCGTTTGATGCTGCCCTGCATTAAAAGAGCGGAAGCTTTTTTTAGAATATCGTTCTCCCACTCAATCTGTTTAATTTTTGCTTCGAGCTCTTGAATGCGTTTTTGTTCTGGTGTCATGGCTTTTGAGGTTGGTGTTATTCCACCATGTTCTTGCTTTAGCTGAGCAACCCAGCGACTCATTGCTGTATATTCGACACCAACAGCATTACATGCTTCTTGTATTGTGTAGCCTTTATTTAGGACTAAATTAGCAGCATCGTGCTTGAATGCGACTGAATAAGTTGTTCGAGCTTTTTTCATTATGTACACCATTTTGATATTAAGAGTATTTTATCCTATTTAGGTGTACAAGTTCATTAAGCCACAACATTATGAAGATATACAGCGTCAGGTAATTGTTTGCCTACTTTTAGTTGTGATATGAGTTCTTTAAATAGCGTTGCATTCATCTTTCATCCTTAAATTCTGCGGTTAAGTAGTTATCTTTATTATATCTTTTTCCAGGGTAACGTAAGCCTGTTTTTGGTGATGGCAACATGTATTGAATAAATTGGCTATTGTCTGAGCCAATGCTGACATGGAGTGGTTTATTATTGCCATAGAAGTAAATGCGGTCAAAGGGTAAGTGCTGCACGATATATTTTGCAATAACGCCCATATTTTCTTCAAATCCCTTGACGATAAAATCACAGGCTAAGCCTCCACGTTTGCATATAAGGTTGCCTCGATTATTTACTTCATGGCTTGTGTGTTGATCTAAAGTGGGTGCTGTATGTTGAGGAGATAATTTTTGTACTTTTTTATAGAGTTCAAAAGATGTGAAGCCATAGGTAATAGTTGTGAGACCAAAATGCTGTTCAATAGGTATTAGGATTTGTGTTTTATAATCATCAATCATTCTTTTGGTTTCGTTAGCAATTGGATCATTATTATTATCTAATTGCCAATCAGGATGACGTTTTTGGTACCAGTTTATAATGTTTGATGTATTTATATTACTCATGCCGTTTCTTCCAAATAAAGTTAAGTATTTTTCATCTTTGATGATTAGAATTTAGTCTGGTTGTGAACGGTGTTTTTAACCCCGGTTTTTATTGATGCGGTAATATCGCTTTAATCATGTTGTTAAAATAACATAAGGTCGCTGTGCCATTGACGATTAGTGTGATACTAAAACCATTTTTATATGAGGAGCTACATGACAGCAGCAGAGCGTATTTCTTTGAACATCAAACGTTCTAGGCGTTATGTTTTTGAACGTAAAGATTTTGAAAATATTGCGAGTTACTCTCAAGTAGGTCGAGCGCTTAATAAATTGATCGATAAACGTGAATTGATAAGGCTGGGCTATGGTTTGTATGCAAAAGCGAGATTAAATAGCCTTACTGGTAAATTGATGCCAACTCATCCAGGTGGAACGGACGCACTTATGCGTGAAATTCTTAAAATGAAGGGCGTAGATTTTGAAATGGACTCTTTATCTTTACAAAGTTTTGCTGGTGGAAGCACTCAAATACCATCTTCAGTAAATTACTCGTGGAACAAAAAACAATTTAATCGTCGATTGGTTATTGGTCGTCGAGTACTTCATTCTCCAAGCTAAAGATGAAAAACTATTATTTACTCATGAAGAAGCTGCCTTGTGCGGCTTCTTCTATATATGCACTCCACCAGCCTATAATCTCTTTACGTTGCTCTAAATAATCAGAGCGGTTGTAACTTGCCCTTACTTCATTTTGATCTGCATGTGATAAACACGCTTCAATAAGCAAACTATCAAAACCTTGTTCATGAAGGGCGGTAGAAGCGACTGAACGCAGCCCATGAGCGACTAATTCATCTTTTAATACTAGACTAAACAGAACAGTAGTATTCGCTGTAAAGGTTGCATAATTATTTGAATATTACTTACAAAGTAAGTCATCATTATACATCCATTTATCTTAAATTAGATTGAATTCTTAAGCAGGATATTATCCTTATAATTGACATTGATGTGCAACTATATGCTTATGATATTGTTGTGAATGGATATTTAATAGTACAAAAAGAAGGCGAAAAGCATAATAATACTCACACTTTAGTGCCCAAATGCGCATATGTTATGTAAAGGTATTGATATAAGTTCATTGTTTAGTGTCTAATGACCCCATCGAATTTAAGTATGGTTATTTGTTATTAATTAAGGAAGATATTGCAATAAAGCATACTAAATGCAATTGGCTGATTATAGCTAAGTAATAAATATTTCAGATAAAGAAGAGGCTTTTATTAAGCGAAATATTTATTGTGTTAGTTATAGTAAATATATTGTGTGTGTTTTATTCTCGATGGAGTGAATTATGCCAATTATATCTTTGCCTATACCGAATAAAGAAAAGTTATCTCTACGTTTAAATATATTATCTTGTACAGATTTATCAGATTTTATGGAGAAATTTTTTTTTCCTTGTTTTATAAGTACATCTAAAAGTAGCGAGATTAATATTTTATCTCATATTATTGAGTATGAAGATGGATGCTATATTGTTTCATCTAGAGTGACACCTCACATTATTCAGTGTGATTTCTCTAATAAAAAAGATTTTGTTTATTTTGTTTATTCAAGAAATAAAATCACATGGTGTAATGATAGGGGTAAAGGGGTGCTACAAAATGGCGGATTTATAATCTTCGATTGTAATAAACCATTTAAATATGAGTTTCATATTGAAACTGATGTTGTGTACTTTTTATTACCAAAATCTTTTCTTTGTGTTGGTAAGAATGTATTTGTAAATAATATTTGCTCAATAAAAAATACTAGATACGATGATGTTTTGATAGAGTTAATTCTTGGATTGTTTAATTATGACAATCAAGTGAAAGTGAAATTAGCAGCTATTACTAGTTTGTTAGCAATAGCATTATATGAAAATGATGTTGTCAATCTAGTAACAAAGAGCGAATCTGAATTCAAAAAAATGATAAGTTTAATTAGAATGAATATTGGGAACTCAGAATTATGTTTAAACTTTATTGCATCCGAACTTCATATGTCAAAAAGCAAAGCACAAAAAGTTTTTTATAAAAATGGAACTTCATTCAGAGTTGTTTTAAAACAATCTAGAGTAGATGCTCTTGCTATTAAATTATTGAGTGAGGGAAATAAAACAATAAATAAGATATGTTTTGATTGTGGGTTTAAAACTGTAGCAAATGCAAATATTCAATTTAAAAAAATACATCATATGTCTTTATCTGAGTACCGAAGAGTACAGAGGATAAAGAAAATAACAAGTTAGATTTATTATAATAAATAACCCTCTTATGTTAGTAGTTGATGTGATAATAAATAAATTATTTACTATTTATAAAAAGAAGAAACGTGCAACTTTTCTTAAAACAAAAATGGATAATATTCGATACCAGTTAATTCAAGCAGTTTGTGATGATGATAAGTATCTTCGGGATGAGTTGTTATTTATTTATGAATCATTACTTATTGATTTTGAATGTGTATATGAAGATTTAAATAATAGCCATAGATAAAGGATATATTAGTAATAGTTGTTTGTAATATAAATATAATGAGAGTAATGAATATAAAAATAGTTAATTTTTATCCTGATTCCTTTTTTGTGTTCATTAACACAAAAAAGGAATCAGGATGATGATAGTAGTCAGGATGATTTTTATTAATAATATATTTAAAATGGAATTAAACATGAAAACGAAAATCACTTTTGCAGCTGTTCTTTTGAGTACCCTTGTTTCAAGTTCTGCATTTGCGAATACTGGAACAATTAATTTTGTAGGGTCGGTATTTGATACTACTTGTGATTTTATTGGTGAGCAAAATGGTGCTCAAAATAATACGATTGATCTTGGTACAAGTGCCATCGATGTTGTGAATGCTGGTACAACTCCAATTGTTGATTTCTTATTAGTAGGAAAGAAAGCAAATGGTGAAGCATGCGAAGTTGAAGCGGGAAAATCTGTTGATGTTTCTTGGATTCCGGCAACAGGCTTATGGGATGCAATGGGTTTACAGAATACAGGTACAGCGACAAATACTGCAGTTAAACTAATGGATAAAAATAACAAAGCATTTAGTGCTTTTTATGAAACTGTACAATATGCAGCAGCAGATGCTGCTGGTGGTAAATTACCATTTAAAGCTCAATTAGTAAAAACAGGTGCTGATGCAACAGCCGGTACTGTGATTTCTGCTGCTAAATTTGCTGTTGCTTATAAATAAGCATTATTTGTAATCAGTAATAAAGGCCTTATTATTAATAAGGCCCTTTAGTTATGGGGTTTTATGAAATACACGCTTAAGAATAGACAAATAAAAAAGATCATATTCTTTGCCATTATTAATTTTGTTTTTTTTAAACCTCTCTATGCTCAATCTGAGTTAGATTTCTCATTTGTTCAAGGGCAAGGTACTCAAATTCCTGATGTCCTTAAACAGTCATCAGGGAATGTTCCTGGACAATATCTTATTGATGTATTTTTTAATGGTCAAAAAACTGGACGACAGGCATTAACAATAACAACTGATGATAAAGAAACGTTATGTTTATCATCAAGCTGGTTGACACAACTAAATTTGCCTATTAATTTTGAAAAGATGAACGCGACATTTAATATTACACGTCAATGTTATGACTTTAGTCGTATTAAAGGTGGAAAAATAACCTTTGATTATGGGCAACAATCTTTAAAGTTAAATTTACCACAAATTGTATTGTTAAATGGTACCCAACAAAAAGATTGGGATTATGGTACACCTGGTTTTCGCTTAAATTATGCAATTAATGGTAATAAAAGTTTTGGTTATGGCTCAATACCTGATACTGAAAATATTTATGGAAATATTGATTTTAATGCTAATTATGGCTTATGGGTTTTATCAGCAAAAACCAGTGGTACAGATAATGATGGCTTTACATCCCCAGATTTAACATTATCAACCGCAATACAGTCAGTACGAGGTGATTTAACTATTGGTAAGAGCTTTTCTCATTCTACTATCTTACCTGATTTTTCTTTTTATGGTGTATCTTTACGGTCTAATTCAGCGATGGTGCCGTGGAGTGCTCGTGGTTATGCTCCAATTATTGATGGGGTATTAAATGGAAATTCGCGTATAACGGTAAAGCAAGGTAGTTATGTTTTATATTCAAAGACACTGCCAGCAGGACCATATTCATTAACAGACATATCACCTGTGTCTAATGGTGATATTACAGTAACTGTTGAAAATGATAATGGAACGATTTCTACAAGAACTTATCCAGTCACAGCAATGCCTACATTACTACGCGATGATGATTTTAATTATAACTTTGCAACAGGTATTCGAGAAAATTCAAGTCAAATAGAAGGTATATTTGGGTTAGCTTCGTTAGATTATGGTTTAGATTTTGGTACAGTTAATGTTGCCTCAATAATACATCGTCAGTATCAAAGTATTGGTTCTGGTATTACATTACCAATTGGTGACTTTGGTGCTATTTCAACTAGCTTAAATATGGCTTGGAGTCATTACGAAGACACTGTACAACAATCTTTTTTGAAAAAAAATCAAAAAGGTATAAGTGCAATATTCCAATATGCAAAAGATTTTGGCCAAGATACGAATCTTCAGTTATTAACATATCGCTATACAGGTAGAGGATATAACGATTTTAGTAGCTTTAATCCTCAAAATATTCATAGTGATGGTGATAAACATAGTCGTTACGAAGCTATTGTTACTCAGCGTCTTGAATCTGCATATTTAAATATATCAGGTTGGGCGCAAAATTACCGTAATGGTAAAAATCGCGATATAGGAGCAAGTTTGTCGTTATCGACAACGGTTGGAAATATATCTCTTGGATTAGGTGGTTCTTATACAAAATCAGGCTCAACTGGATCACAATATAACACTTCTTTAAGTGTTAGTATTCCATTTGACTTATGGGGAAGAAATCAGTTTTCAAATAGTAGTGTGAGTTATGATTCGTTATACGGTACATCATTTAATAGTGGAATATCGTTCTCAATAAATGATGATATTAATCATAATTTAAATGTGAATGTGGGTAAAAATGAACGAACAGCATCGTTATATACTGGTGTTCGTTTTGATGCGGTACAAACAGGATTATCTATTTCTCAAAGTGAACAGTCGACAGCACTATCCGCTAGTATTTCTGGTTCAGTTGCTGGTGCAAAAGGCGTAGGATTTGCATATTCTAGACAACAAAATGACACAATTGCGATTGCCCATATTAATGAACTAGATGATATCAATTTTAATGGTTCATCTCCAACAAATATATGGGGAAATACTATTGTACCATTGAGTAGTTATCAACGTAATGATATTACTATTGATACTAATAATATTCCAGAAAACGTTGAGTTATTAAATAGTACATATCAGGTTGTTCCTACTAATAAAGCAATTATTGTTAGAGACTATAAATATATTAATGTTAGTCGTTATTTACTTAGGGTGTTAAACAAACAAGGTAAACCTTTTAATATGGGGACACAGGTTAAAACAAATGAGGGAACTGATGCGGGATTTGTGGCAAGTGGTGGTATTTTAGTTGCAACGTTGTTGTCAACACCAAAATTCTTAGAAGTTAAAGAAGATAATTTAGTTTGTCGATTAAATATTACGGGAATAAATCCTGGCAGTAATTATGTGACAGATGTTCGTTGTCAATAAATAAGAGAAAATTATGAGAATAAAAATATTAATATTATTAATGCTTTGTACTTTTTCACACTCAGCTTTCGCTGCTTTTATTTTAAATGGAACACGGTTTATTTATGAAGAGGGACGTAAAAATATTTCCATTGAAATTTCTAACGAATCAAAAGAAACATACGGAGGTCAAGTATGGGTCGAAAATGTACTTATTCCTAAAGATGATGTCGCATTTGTGCCAATGCCATCTTTTTTTAAGGTAGATGGTGGAAAAAAACAAGTTGTTCGTATAATAAAAGTTTCTGACAAGTTACCTCAAGATAAAGAATCTATTTTTTGGTTAAACGTTCAGGAAATTCCACCTGTAAATAAAGATAAAAATAACGTAATGGTTGTTGCTGTTAATACGCAAGTTAAATTAATTTATCGGCCAATATCAATAGCAAAAAAAAGAGAAAATGCTGAAGCTAAAATGGAATTGGTAAAAGAAGGTAAATATTATAGATTAAACAATCCAACCCCATATTATTTTGCAATAACAGAGCTAAAAGTAGATGGTAAAACTATAAAATTAGAAAAGGAATTAAGCCATAAACTTGGAATGGTATCACCTAAAAGCTCAATATTATTGAGTGATATTAAATTATTACCTACATCAATAGTAGTTATAAAAGCTATTGACGATTATGGTGCTATTAATGAGTATGAGGTTAAATAATATGAAAGTAAGGAGTATTTTTTTATTTATATCTGTTTTTATTAGTTTAAGTATTTCAAAAATAGTATTTGCAGTGAATGTAACATTATCACCTGGAGATACTTATATTGCACATGCTCCCTTATCATTATCAAGTGAATCAACATCATCGCCTAATGGTGGTGTATGTTTTGGTTTTGCTAAATCACAGGCACCAGATTATTTTTGTCAGCTTCCAATGAGTTATTCAAAAAGTGGAATTAAAGCATCTGTGTATTCCGCTTCTGCTGAAATAAAATATGAAGATATTTTACCGAAAATGGAAATAACAAATGGAATTATTACTTGTACATCAGGAAGCTGTAGTGATTCAAATAAGATAGCGTTATTTAAAAAATATTTAACAGGAACATCAATAAGTGATGAGGATGATTATTATTCCAGAGCTAATTTAAAAACGATTAAAATAACAGCATCTAATAAGGCAAAGCCTGGTACCTATATAATTCCTGTTTCTATATCTAATATTGATGGGGCTTATTGGAAGACAAAAAGATCCTTAGATATTTTTGTAACAGTAAGAAATACTACTTGTACAATGATGAATAAGGTAATAGATATTGGGCAAATTTTTCCTGGAAATAAAGCTACAAAAAAAATAGATTTAAATTTAGATTGTAATAACTCAATTAATGGAGCGTCTTGGAAGTATACAAATATTAATTATAATGGTACCGATAATACCAATTTGAAAAATGTCTTTATTAAGGTTAAGAATAACAAAAATGATATTTTAGAAAGTAATAAAGATTATTCATCTGTTGATGATTTAGATGAGATTTTTATTGAAATAGATGCAAGGGAAAATGCTCAAGGGGGTAAATTAAATGTGCCATTACGATTTACTCTTACCTATTCTTAATAGGAAAAATATATGTACATTTATAAATTATTACCAATTATTATTTTTATATCATTCTTTTCTTCAGCTAAAGAAGCAACTTCAATAGTTGTAGTCAATGGCATGATATCTATACCTACGTGTTTAATTAATGGCAATATTGATATGGCGACAGGATTAAGTCAGACTATCGATTTGGGTAGTTATACAACGTCTGATGTGATTTTTGAAAAAACAAAAAAAATTAATGTTCCATTAATTATAGATTGTTCAAAATCAACTGGATTGAATGGTATATCATTAGAGTTATCTACATTAGGTAATTATGGAGCTGTTGGTAGCTTTCGAAATGGTGTTATTAAAACAAGTTTAGATGGTATATCAATATATCTACAATGGAAAAATAGTAATCATTCTGTTGATTTGTCTGCAGGAGCTAAAAAAAACATCCCTAATACTAATAGTAGTAATATATTTGATGGAAGTATGAATGCTAGAGTATTACCTATTGTTGGATTTTCTTCTAATACAATAGAAAAAGGACGTTTTCGAAGTGGTATTAATGTAACATTAAGTTATTATTAGAAACGAATAGGTAAATTAATAAGGATACTATATTTAAAGAATCCTTATTGAATATGCTTTAAATATATTGAACGGTTATTATTTTTTTATTAGAGGTTGGGGTGTTCTTCTTGTCAATATGCTGAACAGTTGTACTTATTATTTGATTACAATTTGATTTTTTAACTATAGATGTATTTTGTAAATATGTTAGTTTAATATCACATGACGGAGTGATTATTTTTCCTGTAAATATTAATGTGTCTCCATAAGATAACTTTGTGAAAAATAATAAGCTTATCAAGATTAATTTTATCATAAAACATTCCTTTGTCTTTATGTTAATATTTTCTTATTGAATACATAATAAATATTAATGATGTTGGTGTTATTTGCTACTTAAAAAATAAATATTAAAGTGATTATTTAACCTTGTTCTAAAAAATCTATGTAAATAGTGATATTTTTACTATCTATCTTGACTATTTGTTTTTATTAAAAAAAAGATAGTTATAATTGTATTTTATCCTTTAGTGGTATCTTTAATTCCTTTATCATATTGATGTATGAAATGGTCAGGTTTATTGATGTGTTTAATATGCAAATATATTTGAAGTCAATCACAATTTTATATGTGTCTTGATATCTTATTGAAAATATAAATATAAAGTGATCTTAATAATGAAAGTTGAATTGATGATTGTGAATGACCAATATTTTGATTTATCATATCCATTGAAAAATGAATTTTCTATTGAAGGTGGAACAATTGGAGCAAATGTATATTGTGATTGGTGCCTAAATGACAATCGTTGGAAATTAAAAGATATTCACTGCTATATATCATTCGAAAATGATATGTTTTATATCACAGATTTTTCTGATCAGATTTATATTAATGATTCATTATTTGCGATTGGCTTTGATATTACTGTAAGATTAAATAAGAATGACATTTTGTATATAGGCCCTTATGTCATTAGGGTGAATTATTTAAAAGATACAATTAAGATCAAAATGATTGAATAACTCAAATAGTATCATTTTGAGAATGATGCATTTATTAATACATCATTTTAGAAGCTGCCTTGTGCAGCTTCTTCTATATATGCACTCCACCAGCCCATAATCTCTTTACGTTGCTCTAAATAATCAGAGCGGTTGTAACTTGCCCTTACTTCATTTTGATCTGCGTGTGATAAACACGCTTCAATAAGCAAACTATCAAAACCTTGTTCATGAAGGGCGGTAGAGGCGACTGAACGCAGCCCATGAGCGACTAATTCATCTTTTAACCCCAGACTACGTTTAATAGCGGCATTCGCTGTAAATAGGCTTACATGGCTTGTTGTATCACGCTCACCAGGGAAGACATAATCGTACAGCTCACTCAGCGGACGTATCTGATCTAAAATCTCGATAGCTTGTGGCGTTAACGGTATACGATGCGCTTTTCGACGCTTCATATTTTCTGCTGGAATCGTCCACACTCTATTTTCTAAGTCAATATCAGCCCAACGAGTTGTTGCTGCTTCTTTGGGTCTCGTCATCGTGTGCAATTGCCACAGAATGAGTAATTTGGTTTTCGTTTGCACTCTTGCACATGCATTTAAGCGCTCTAAAAAGTCAGGCAGTTGTTCTGGCCGTATTGTTGGCATGTGTAATACGGTATTTTTTCGAAATACTTTAATGATCTTTGCGAGTGGGTTGGCATGTATTAAACCGTGGTTAACCGCAAAATCCATTATCTGATTAACACTCTGGCATATTCTTTTAACGGTTGAATATTTACCGTCTTTTTCTAATGGGCGTAATACCGCAATAGTACCAACAGCATTAATTGCAGTGATTGGCGTTTTGCCAAGGTGGGGAAAGATATATTTATCTAATGTACGCCATTCACGGTAAGCGTGTTCGGGCGTGATGTTGTCCTTTTTGCGCTCAAACCATAATTCAGCGATAGTTAAAAAGGTGTCTGTTTGTTGTTTACGAGCTTCTAGCTTTTTGGTTTGCTCAAATGACTTTGGGTTTATGTGTTGTGCTAATAGCTCACGATACTCAATGGCTTTTGTTCGTGCATTTGCTAGTGATAGATCAGGATAAGTGCCAAGAGTGAGTTTCTGTGTTTTATTTGTTACAGGGTCACTATATTTAAATTGCCATGATTTAGTGCCAGCAGGGCGTACACGAAGCTGTAATCCATTACCATCTGATAGGGTAAATTCCTTGCCTGTTGCTGCGATAGTTTTCACTTTTCTATCAGTAAGACGTGTCACTTGACGAGCCATATTCGTAACCTCAAAACTAGACTTTGCCAGTATATATTAGTTTCGATTTATGGGGTACATCATGGGGTACTAAAAGTGTTGGCTTGGGGTATTATTTAGTGGATTTTAATGGACGATAGAACATGGTTAAGTTGTTGATTGGTAATATTAAATGTGGTTTTAATTAAACATTAATGGACGTGGTATTTTTAGTCCCGGGAACCACTGAATTGTTTGACTACTCATTTGATTTTTATACTCTTTATTTTTGCTAGTAGCCCCATGGAGTACAACCAGAGGTACTAAAAACTTTTGTAAAAGATAACGGTGGACATCATTTTCTATCCACACTGGTAATGCTGCTATCGCTTACATACAAATACTTATCACTGAGTTTACCATAACTGATAGGGGATGCTTGCCCGTTAATGTATTTAGACGTTATAGCGCTGTAAGCATGGTTAGTTATTGTGCGGATTTATTTATTGGTGGATAACAAGAAAGACAATCTTTCTTAATGGTGTTGAGAAATCATATTTTTGCTCAATAAAAGTAACTTATTAATATCTAAATACAAAAATGTGATGGGAGTTACTAAATAAACCTGAAGATGGCTCGCTAGATCATAGAATCTCTTGATATGTGTCGTTATGCTTATGGCGGTTTATATTTGGATGAAGATCACAAGGTTATTAGAGATGGACTCGCAGAAAGATAGAGCTAGCAAACACCAACAATTATGGAATGATTTTCTTCGACGTTGGCCCCGCGAAAACCTTAACCAATTAACGCTAGAAGAATATGTATCTGTTAATGACCAAGATACGTTTACTTATTGGTTAGAAACTAAGACGAGGGAATTGGGCTCTATTCAAGGCAATACGTCAGCGAAGTTTGGTATTTATAAACGTAATGGTGAAGGAAAAGAGCAAAATGGTATTGGCCATGGTGAGATTTATACATGGCGTACTCGTTATGGAAATAATGAGTTTGAAGTCTTTAATTACGTAAAAAATGTATTAATCCAAATATCAAAAGCCGCATATGACGGTAATTTAGCTGAAATCGACAGTATTGATTTTGCGCCTTTGATTAAATGGAAGATTGCTTTTCTTTATCAGAACCAAGATAGCCCGGTGCTGATCAATACATTTTCTAAGCCGATGCTAGAAGTGTTGACAAATAGTAATAGTAAAACATCATTTCCTAGTATGTATCAGCGATTGATTACTGAAAAGGGCGAGCAAAATTTATTACAGTTTGGTGATGAATGTTGGGATAGAGTTGCTCAAAAAAGTAAAGAAATTCATCAAAAGAGTATCTTAGATAAATTCTCTCATATTGATGTATTTAATCGAGGTGTTGAGCTGTGGTCGCCTGAAATAGTAACAGCTTTCTGTGATTTAATTCAGAATGCTTATGATAACAAGCTCGATGTGTTTACTATTACTAGAACGAAAGGTGCAATGATTCGTGTTGGTAGAAAAGAGCTAGGCGCATCTCGAGCAGAAGAGGTATTCGCAACTTTTGAACCAACGCTACAGGAGATTAATTACGCGCTTCGTTACCAACATCGCGATGGTTATGAGTGTTCTACCGTTACTAATGAACTTTATTTGCGTACACGTAAATCGAAAAAGCAGGCTGAGTTTTCACAACAGTATCCAATAACACGTAAACCTTATTGGCCGGAGAGTTACTTCGGTGATAGCGATGCAGATATCACATACGATGACTACAAAGTGGCTGAACAAGGAGAGAGCTACACGATGACGCAATTATCACCTTTAAATCAAATTTTGTATGGCCCTCCAGGTACAGGTAAAACTTTTTATACTATGGAAGCGGCAGTTAAAGCTGCTGAGCCTGATTTTATATGGACGGATCGCATTCAATTAAAAGCAGAGTATGAGAGGTTAGTTAGCGAGAAACGTATTCGCTTTGTGACTTTTCACCAAAGTTACGGTTATGAAGAGTTCGTTGAGGGCTTAAGTGCTAAGACTAGTGATAATGGGCAATTAACATACCCAATAAAAGATGGGATCTTTAAGTCTATATGTAAAACGGCTTCTGTCTCTGAAGCGAATATTAATTTTGAAGGTACTGTTTGGAAAATTTCAATTGAAGGTACCTATGAAAATGAATCAAAAAAATATTGTTTAGATAATAATATCGCCGCAATTGGTTGGGGAGATACTGGGGATCTTTCATTTCCAGAGCGAAATGATTACTTCAATAATGAAGGCAAAAATAATAGAAACTCACTGACATATTTTTCACAAAATATGAAAGTTGGGGATTTGGTTGTTTGTATTGATAGTAAAACTTCTGTTGAAGCTGTTGGTGTTGTAACTGGTTCTTATCAATATGTTGAATCTGGTTTAGCGTCTCGTAATGACTATTGCCACCATTTGCCTGTTAATTGGTTCGCAAAAGAGTTTTCTGTTGATTTTAAAGAGTTAAATGACGATACAGCGTTTAATTTACCAACGTGCTATCCATTATCTCGCTTGTCGGTTTCCGATGTTTTAAATCACTTGAAAGAGCATGGTGTGCATCTTGAAAAAAGTGTAGAAAACTATGCTCTTGTTATCGACGAAATTAACCGTGGCAATATCTCCAAAATCTTTGGTGAATTAATTACGCTAATTGAGCCATCTAAACGTAAAGGGGCAGAAGAAGCGTTAGAAGTTACCTTGCCATATTCTGGCGATACGTTCTCTGTTCCCGATAATTTATATATCATCGGTACCATGAATACGGCTGACCGATCTTTGGCGTTAATGGATACCGCACTACGTCGCCGCTTTGATTTCGTTGAAATGATGCCAAA
The DNA here is from genome assembly GCF_900185625.1 of Photobacterium andalusiense. Classification (GTDB taxonomy): domain Bacteria; phylum Pseudomonadota; class Gammaproteobacteria; order Enterobacterales; family Vibrionaceae; genus Photobacterium; species Photobacterium aquimaris. The sequence goes on along the minus strand of NZ_FYAJ01000002.1, from coordinate 527,351 downwards.
ACCTGAGTTATTTGAACATAAGACTGTTAAAAATATCGACTTAACTGAACTGTTAACAACACTCAATAAACGTATTGAAGTGCTTTATGATCGTGAGCATACCCTTGGTCATGCCTTTTTGTTCCCTGCTTACAATGAACAGGACGAAGATAAAGCCTTTGAACTGCTAAAAGCGGCATTTAAAAACAAAATTATTCCATTGTTGGAAGAGTACTTCTTTGATGACTGGAACAAGATCCGTCTTGTGCTTGGAGATAATCAAAAACAGGAAGCGCTTCGTTTTATTACAGAACAAAAAGATAGCTATGAATCTTTATTTGGAGCTAATCACGGACTTAATATCTATGAAGATGCAAAAGTAACTTTCCAGTTAGCCTTGTTTGATGGTAATGATTCTGTATGGGATCAACCTGAAGCTTATATTGCCATTTATACCAAGGGCTGATGGTTGAGAATGAAAGTGAAAAATACCGTTACGCTGTTTGAGTTTGGCTATATTACCAACGATCGTAAAGCGAACGAACATGATCATATTCAGGTTATTTCAGATAACGCCTACTTGTACCTCAAAGGCATGTGTTTAAGTGATGAGCGGGAGCGTAACTTACTTAAACTAAAAAGCGTTCAAGGTATGGAAGTGCTGCAAGTACAAAATTATGCAGGGGTGTTATTTACCCCTGATGGTACGCAACTTGAGATCTTACCTAAAATCGGTAAAAACCGATCAGCGAGCAAAAAAGCAGAAGAAGATGCACGTCAGTCGTTATTGATCATGTTAAAGGCGTTAAAAGGCTTTCAACATATTCAAACCTCTAACGCTAATATTGTTAGTCGCAAAATGCCACTGCTTGAAGTGTTCATTAGCCAGTTTTTGCAATCGGTTAATGTCCTTATTAAGCGTGGCTTACGCAGTGATTATGTGCCTAAAGAGGACAATCTTGCCTTTTTAAAGGGTAAGCTCAATGTTGGAAAGCAACTTCGTCATAATTTTATTAATAAGCACAAATTTTACTGTGAATATGATGAATTCTTGTTAGATCGCCCTGCGAATCGATTAATTCATGCCGCTTTAATGAAAGTAAATGGAGTTGTACGAAGTGCAGAAAATCAAAAGTTGTTACAAGAATTGATATTCGTCTTTCATGATGTACCAGTTAGTCACAACCATAAGCATGATTTTTCGCTGGTGGCGCTAGGTAGGGGAATGAACCATTATGAATTGCCTTTAGCTTGGGCGAAGTTGATTTTAGATGGACTCTCGCCACAAACAATGAAGGGGGATCATCATGCCGCGTCGCTGTTGTTCCCGATGGAACGTGTATTTGAAGACTATGTTGCTCAATCGCTCAGTAAAACGTTGAAACAAACACATCGTTTGAAAGCACAGGTACAGAGTAAGAGTTTAGTTACCCATAATGGTTCCTGCTGGTTCAAGCTAAAGCCGGATATGGTAATTGAGCATAACGGTAAAGTAGTAACTGTATTAGACACTAAGTGGAAATTACTCGATTCATCCAAGGCTAACGGCACCGATAAATATGGCTTATCACAAAGTGATTTTTATCAGATGTTGGCATACGGCCATCACTACTTTGACACTGAAATAGAAAGTCCAGAAATGTTCTTGGTGTATCCCTCCCACTCAGGTTTTAAGCAGGTAATACCACAGAGTTTTGATTTCCCTATTCAAGGCGAGAAAACCTTAAAGCTGTGGGTCGTCTCTTTTGTTATTAGTGAGAAAGATGATGAAAAGGGAATTCAGTGGCCGGATGAAGCTCAAATACCAGCCGAGCTTTATTAAAAATGACTTTTTCTTTTTCATGGAATGCCACAATACCGCTATAGCTCCGAATTCCTTTCTGTTTATATTTCCTAAAACAATACCATTTGGTGGCATATGTGTCTGGATGGAGAGTGATATTAAGCCATGGATAACAGAGAAAGTGGCAGAAAGATCTACATAATGGAATGTTGTGTAGATAAAACAAGCTATCGCTAATGTTTTTGTTGAATTTAAATGGCAAGCAAGTTGTGTTGCGGTATTATGCAACTATGTTTTCATTTAATTATCAATTAGATTTGAGTTATCAGGAATTACTTAGTTTGTAGTAGTAGATTAGAACTCGCTAAGCGCATGAAGGTAATTGTGATTGATATAAAGCTCAGTATCCAGATTAGAACTAGAAAGATTACATTAAAGCCTAATCAAAAGAATATTTTATCGTATTGCTGAATGAATCTAGCCATCCGCTAATTATACAGTGATGACATGCATATAATTCTGTTAGAAAAGGCAGAGAATTTATAGGGAAGGAAAAGTTAATGGGCTGTGATAAGTCACTATTATTCAAAAAAATAAATTACTTCAAAAAAGAGATTGAAATAGCTGAGAAGAAATATCACAAAAAGCATATTACGACTAGAAGGTTGTCTTCAATTTCCTTCGGCGGTTTCTTATTCAGCTTGACGGTTCTGTTTCTTCACAAGTTGTATGGTGATGATGGCTTTTTATCTAATGATTGCTTGTTGATTCAGTTGCTCGAAAATGGAGAGATAATAACTGATTTTGTGACGACGTTAATCGTAATCACAATACCAGCTGCGCTATATGTTATTGTATTTTCATTATATGAAAGTACTAAGAGTGAGCCTGGAAATCAGAATAATATTAAATTTTACCTGTACTTATTCATAATTTTTTCTCTGGTCATTGCTACTTTTTCTTCTCCACTGTTCTTTATGGCTATGTGTAGCTTTAGTGTGACGCTATTGATATTGAGTTACGGGTCTAATCGATATTATGGATATACCAGAGCATGGGTTCGTAATCGAGCTGTTGGTTTTCATCTTGATAACATGATATCTGAGCACGAATTAAACGTATCTGGAAAAGCCCGATTTATGGTGGAAATTGAAGAACAATCGTTGCAAAAGAAATTTTATGCCTTGGTTGATAAAAATATTGAGCAAATACAAATCGATATTGTCGGTGATCATATTAGTGTGGGTGACGCGACAGTTGGCTGGATTAAAGGACTAAAAAAGTAGGCTAGTTATGACAAATAATTTAAAATTAAATTACACAAAAGCTGAATATCGAGATGATTATTCTGACTCTGACGGCGAATTCTGGCAGTGTGAAGCACAAGAAAGTTTAATTAATAAACTTATAATAACTTTGCGAGAAGCAAAGGAATATAAGAAAAGTAGGAATGAATATAATAAAAAAACTTGGTTATCTCACAATGCAATTCTTGTATCTGGTCAGAGAGGTACAGGTAAAACTGTATTTTTGAGAAATTGTGAGAAATTGTGGAGATTGGATTGCAAAAATAATGATGATTTAAATTCAGAGGAACTTATATTCCTTAGTGTAATTGATCCTACAATGTTGGTGAATAACGATAACTTTTCCAATGTTATAATTGCTCAAATTTATTATGTAGTTGAACAAAAGATCAGAAATTCATCTGAAATTAATGGTGTTGGCTCAGTAACAGAGAAAGCCAAAGCAAATTTTTATAATTCGTTGAAAAAGTTAGCAGATGCACTTGGGAAGAAAGATGATTTCAATGGTCATTCAGGAATTGATAAAATTCTACAATATAATTCTGGTATTCAAATTGAAAGTTATTTCCATTTATTTATAGAGTCGGCAATTAATTTATTGGGGTGCCAAGCTTTGGTGCTACCAATTGATGATGTGGATATGGCACTTGGACGAGCATTTGAAGTTGTAGATGATGTGCGTCGTTTACTCGGGTGCCCATATATTATTCCTATTGTTAGTGGTGATATGCGTTTATATGAACAAATGACAAATGTTCATTTTGATAAAAATGCTTATGATAATGAATCTAAAAATGAAGATTTAATTTCTGAAGGGATCTTAATATCAAAAGAGTTGACTACATCTTATTTAACAAAAGTTTTTCCTAATCAAATGCGAATTGGTTTACGACCGATAGCAAATATTATACCAAGTTTAAGCATTATTCCTCATTTTAGTGATAGTGGCTTAAGAATTGCCGATTATTATGATTTAATATTCAACCGCTTTTATTTTTTATGTTCAAATGAAGAGGTTTTAAATAATTGGCCAAGTCCTGAATCTGCGCGCGAATTAACTCAATTAGTACGCTCAATTAATCCTGAAATATTATCTAATAAAAGTGATAATATTATTTGGGGTACTTTTCAAAATTGGGCTGAACAGAAAAAGAATGGTGTAGCATTTACCAATGCAATGTCATGGTTTACGTTTAATGATTTAGATGTAGAAACATCTTTTAATATAGAGAATGTAATAGCGTTTAATCCTAAGTTGCAAATGACTAGAGAACAGTATCCTTGGGCAAATAAAGATTTTCTTGGATCACAAAAAGATGCTTTAAACTCAATGTTTTCACAACCCAAGCAAGCATCAGCGCAACTAACCAGCAATTTATTTATTCTTAATAGTGCGTATAATGAAGATAATTATACTTTACGTAGTATGCCACCTTATGAATTTTTTGATGACAAAAAGTATGTTACTCAAGAGGTAATAAAAGCTACGAATACTTCTATGTTAGAAGACTCTAACAGTAATGTGCTGCTCGATATTTATACACATGGCGACTATTATTCAACTTTATCAGTTACATATCAGTATGTTTTTTGTAGTCGTGCATTTGAGTTGATTTTATTTTCATTCGTAAACAAATCCCTTGATATCGAAAAAGATATTTATAACATTCTTGGGCGTAGACCATTTTATTCAATATTTAATGCGAATCCAACGAAAGTTATTCAAGATGATTCTTTAGAAGAAGATCTTGAAAAAACGGATGATTCTAAGCGCTCTTCAGCAGATATTCTCGCTGGTAAAATTAATGATTGGAAGAAAAATCATAAAGATTTTTTTGATGAAATAAATTCAAGTGATCTTATATCTATTTTTTCATTTATGTTTAATAAGACATTTTCTGCTCTTCATTTGTATAAATCTAAAAAAAATTATACTGATGAGCATTTAACTGATTTAGCAAGACGTTTTGAATTGATTCTTGTTAATTCAGCAATGACAGCTTCGATTAAAGGTAATGCAATTAATGCGAATGTTGCTCAAACAGATAATTATAAAACTCTAAGGGATTATAATGAGTTTATAAAATATGATCGAACAATTACTAGAAATCATGAAAAATTAAAAGATGAAAATATTTCAAATGAATTTTGTTTGCGATTTATAGATGTACTTTGGGACCATCCAATATTTGAGATTAATAAATGTAGAAATGTATTAGAAAATTTATACTCTCTTGGTAAATCGGAATCAGATGATAAAGCAGCTTCTAATGAAAGTAAATTATCTCGTTTAAGGGATGAACTTAAATTAGAGAACCTTCAGCGGGTTAATTACATTTATAATAGACTTATAAAACTAGATGAAAGTAATAAAAAGAAACTGGATAAGTTTATTCAAGATAGTAAAGTAACAAATAATACAAAGCTAGATTCTTCAAATAAATTGGATCTTGCTTTATTTAATGCCATCAAAAAATATTTAGAGAGTATTAATGATAAAGGTTAGTGATGAAAGTATTGCTTACGCTTCTTTACTTGCTTCTGATCGTTTGTTATTTAATGAGGTTGGTATTGACAAGAAAAAGTTTCTATTACAAGAAAAAAGTATATTTGACTATCAACCATATATATTAAGAATGTTAAGAAATGAAGATATTACTGCTCTTATTTGTTCATTGAATCTTGATAAGATTAGTTTGAAAAAACTATTATCATTATTAGCTGAAAAGTATTTAATTTGGCAGGGTGATCGTTTTGAGGTTAAGTCAAATTATCTTGAAGAGTGGTTAGAATTAGCCTCGCTAATTGATATTAGTTGGATTATTGCGAAAGCTTATAGTGATTTAGCTCATGATTATGATATTAGTGAACAGGAGATTATAACTTGTATTAAAAATCATCAGTGCCCTACGGCTCTTCAGCAATCAAAAGTAAAGAAAGGTTTTGCTGATAATCATGTTCATCAAGGTGGGCATGGGCATACTGGTTCATCTTTATTGAGCTTTTCATTATATGGAGTAGAGGTAAACGGTAAAATTAAGTGGCCAAGGAGGCCAGAGAGCACTTTATTTGAAAGTGAAAGATATAAAAAGAGTGATTTGCCTAAGTGGAGTGCCTTCTTTGGTGATAATTTGGCAGCTTTTGCTTTTGATAATGATTATGCACGAATAAATGAACTACATATAAAACCTCATATTAATATTGAGTTCAAAGGTGATGCGATTTCATATATTGAACGTGGTGAGTGTGCTAATTTTACTCAACATTGTTTATCACAATCTCATTGTTTATTAATTCCATCAGCGAATCGTTGGCTTTTATTTTGTACTGGCTTAATTTCTTTAAATAAAGAAGCAGATAAAGCTCTAGATACTTATATTCGTATAATCAATATCTTACGTAATTATATGATTGTAATGGGGGTTGGGTTAGGCCAATTTGTAGAATCTTTTCGTTTTCCACTCCGTAGGCAGAGATCTTTAGCTTCGCAAGATATTGTTGGTCTTGATGCTTTTAAATCAGATATATCAAAAGAAACAGTAAGGGAATTTAGAGTATCACCAAATATTGCTATTGGGAGTAATAGTTTTCCAGCAGACCCTAAGGAGTTAAAGGCTAGTTTAGAGGCACTCTTTAAAGAATCATTAGCAGAAAGGGTCCACTTTGTTTTGCATTTTACCAGAAGCGGCAAAAGGGAAGACAAAAGACAGTCTAAGTTTAGGGCTAATATTAAGAATCAAGTTAGACTTCTTCAGCAATTTCATGGTTCTGTTTCTTTTTCTGATACCGAGATAAAAGCATTTCATATCGACGATGAATCATTAAAAATTGATTTGCGTAAAGCAATACGCGGGTATGATGTAGCAGGTAATGAAAACGAACTACCAATTGAGGTATTTGCTCCTGCTCTGCGGGTTTTGCGTTCAGCTAAACATTCATCACAGAGTCTATTTACAACTCGTCATCAGAGACCTTTTTTAACTATTCATGCAGGTGAAGATTATAGTCATTTACTTTCTGGATTAAGAGCAATCGATGAAGCTGTGTATTTTTGTGATTATCAGTCAGGAGATCGAATCGGTCATGGACTAGCACTAGGGGTCTCGCCTAGTTCGTGGGCACAAAGGCAACAAACGGCTTATGTTACAATTGGTGAACATTTAGATAATCTTGTTTGGTGCTTTCAGAAGTCACTTGAAGTTATTCAGAAAGTGCCTAAATTTACTGGTGTTTTACATTTACTTCAAGAGAAGATTAATTTCTGGTCTGGCTATCTTTACGAAGAAGAACATTCATGTCGAAGTTTATATGAAGCTTGGAAATTGAGGCGAAATTGCCCTTATGCGTTGAATCTTGATGAGTTATCTAATGATAAGCCACCAGTTATAGATGGTAAGAACCCGTTATACCGAGATTGGATAATAGATTTTGACCAAATCCAATGTAACGCTAGTAGTCAAAAGGCATTCGTACTTTGGCAAAAATACATACTAGCGGAGTTAGATGCTCCATTTTTTAAAAGACGTGAAAAATCAATAATTATTCATTGTAATCCCAAGCAAAATTTTGAACCTTTTGGTTATAAGCATGGGACATATTTTGACTCTATTTCAGCTGCAGAATTAGAGTTGTATGAAGCAATCCAAGATCTACAAATAGAAAAATATGGGTCTCAAGAAATAATACTCGAAGCTTGTCCAACATCAAATATCTATATTGGGCGCTTTGAATATTATCATGAGCATCCTATTTATCGTTGGAATCCACCTATTGAATCTTGGCTAAACGCTGGAGAACGTTTTAATAAGTTTGGGTTAAGGCGTGGGGCAATTTCAGTATGTGTAAATACCGATGATTCTGCCTTAATGCCTACATCAATTCAGAATGAGCATAGAGTATTACAACGAGCAGCCGTTGAGCATTTTGGGGTGGGAGCAAATAAAGCCGAAGACTGGATAGGTAGCATTCGCCAAAAAGGTATCGAAATTTTTGAAAGTAATCATTTACATTGGGTTAACTGAATATTTTAAGATCTATTGACATGTATTTCTTAAACAGACATGTTGAGAAATATTCAGAGCAGCAATGATAAATAAATCAAAAAGCTAACATTCGCTTTATTGCTTGTTAGCTTTATATCCGCTATCTAACCCGACTTAAAAATCGGCATCGACCTCAAATACCATTGGCTCACCAGTGACGGGGTGGGTTAGGCCAAGGTATTGTGCGTGCAAATGTAAACGATCTGCTTTTTGACCATATAAGTCATCACCAATAATCGGCATGTTCATGCCGTTGTGGTGGGCAGAGTGAATGCGCAGTTGGTGAGTACGGCCTGTTTTGGGGTAATAATATACCTTGGTTTTACCGTCTTTACGCTCAAGAACCTGCCACTTTGTGAGTGCAGGTTTACCGTGTTCATAACAGACTAATTGGCGCGGGCGATCGTCTAAATCAACTCGCATTGGTAAGTTTATTTCACCGTGATCCTGCTCGGCAATACCATCTAATAATGCCACATAACGTTTTTCTGCGGTGCGTTCAATAAACTGTTTTTGCAAGGCTTTATGCGCATCTTTGGTAAGTGCAATCACTATTAACCCAGAGGTCGACATATCTAAACGGTGGACAATTAATGGACTATCACTGTCAGGGAACATCGCTTGCATGCGGCTATAAACAGAGTCGGTGATAGTTTTGCCAGGGACCGATAGAAACTCAGCTGGTTTATTAATAACCACCATCGCATCGTCTTGATACACAATCTCTAGCTCTTTGCCTTCTGCTGGGTTTTGTAAAAGTGGATTAGCATCAATGTCTAGTCCTGCTAGCATATGTTGTAAAATCGGCTCGCATTTGTTTTTACACGCTTCATAGAAGTATTTGTGCTTACGAATTTGCGCAGCAGGTGAGGCTCCCCACCAAAATTTAGCCATCGCTAAAGGCTTCAGGTGTTGCTTAAAGGCATGCTGAAGTAATTTAATGGTGGCACAATCTCCCGCACCTTGTGGTGGTGTTATATCACCAAAGAGATCATTTAAATCTTGTGTTTCGCCATACTGATTTAGAAATTGATATTGTGCGTAGCGCTGTTGTTGTAATGCAGCCGTTAAGTTGTCGTATTCTGATTTGAGTAACGCCAACTCTGCTGTATCAGCTTGTAACTTATCGCTAATATCAGCCAGTGTTTGAGTCCACTGCTGACGAATTGTTTTCTGTTGGTGCTTATCAAATGCACTCTCACGGGCGAGGCGATGGAATTCTTGAGTCATGAATTCGCTATCGTTACTTTTCTCCGCCTCTTTGCGTTGTAATTTACGTTGTTTGCGCTGTTCTATCATTTGTAATCGAAATGATTCAGCGGCTAACTCTGCTTGAGTTTGAGCTGTTTGATACTGCTGTTGTAATTGAATGTAGCTTGGCTTGCACTCAATTGTCGTTATTTTAGTGCTAAGTTCAACAATTAACGCTTGCTGAGCCTTAATGTCGGGATCGATGTTTCGTTCATCAAACACAGGCGCAACAAAGTGAGGTAGGTGGGTTAGATTGGCAATCTTGTCTGAAAATGCCGATAAATAACCGAGTTCACCTTGTTGGTTTTGAACCAATAACACGCCAAACATGTGACCAATCGCATCATCATTCTCCAATCCAAAATTATGCTGCCACTGATGTTGAGTATCGATGTGGTGCTGTAACTCTTGAGCGGCTAACACGCATAAGGGATGAGGCGTGTAGCAAAACGGAAACGTAAACCGCTCAGGTAGAGGGTGGATATCAGTTGCTGCAATAAAGCGGGTGAAGGTATTGTCAGATGCGTGCATGATGGTATCTATTACGAATAAGGACGGCGATTTTAACATTTTCACCACTCAATTTCGAGATCATGATAAGTATTGATCTCCTCAAATATCTAAGGAGAATTTAAAATGATTCACAATGTTATTATTAATGACTTTTGAGGTTATCTTTTTATATTAATAATAAGGGTTTTGTTAACCTAAGTATAATAAAGGCTAGAATTTGATTATTAATATTACTTTTTTATGATAGAGACATTGTTAGGTTTTAGGGTTATTGTTTACCGCAGATATTTAAGATAATTACTGAGGTGTATCATGAGCTTAAAAATCAAATGCGAACATATGGAACTAACTGATTCAATTAAAGCAACAGTTGCAGATTATATTGAAAAACTGATGGTTATTGATCCTGAATTTAAACATGTTCATGTTGATGTTATTAAAGAAGATACAGGTTATGCTGTTGATTTGAAAATGGATACAGAAGAATTTAATAAAGTTAGCGCTAAGGCTCACAATGTAAATCTTGATGAATGTATTAAAGAAGCATTTTTCCATTTTGAAAAAGTAATTGAAAAGAAAGCAGCACACCAATAATAGATATATTAGATGTTATATAGAAAAAGGCTCTTAATTGAGCCTTTTTTATGCGTGGTTATTATTACTGTACTCTTAATAAAACAATAATATTAATTACTGATCACTTGCCTAGTCGTGACTAAACAAATATTAGGTAATTGATCAGTTAAAAAAGCTTGTTTGCCTTTAATACGTTTACTGTTGAGTACATAAGTCCTGTCATTGAGCTTGCCTTGAAAATTCCATTTACTGAATGCTTCGTGACGAGCATCAGAACACGAAGTTTGTAATACGTAACTTTCAGTGACAGATGTATCACAGCGACCTGCGGTATTTTTTACACCGTGAAAGCTAACATGGCTATCACGATCGCGATAGCTGGTTACTGCTAGTGCATTAAAAAGGTGAATATCGTCTGATTTATCTGTATAAGACAATATACGGTGAGGATTGGTTTTCAATGTTGCGTCAGCAAGTTGTATCAATTCGCTCGAACAAGGGATAGCTTGACTCTCTAGTATACTGTCCATTGATGTTTTTGCTGTTGCTGGTGCAATAAACATACTTGGCAATAGACAGACTCCAATAATAAAAAGTTGTGCATCTTTCATTTCAGCGCTCCGATTAATGCTTTTTCAATGGCATAACTAATAATTGAACATCAAACTGTTCACCATCAGCTTGTTGCATGCGCACTGTGATGACTTGATCGGCTTTAAGCGCATTTTTAACTCCCATAAACATCAGGTGATAGCCATTGCTTGCAAGGGTAACACTGCCTTTAGCTGGGATCTCAAGTGCATCTACCTTACGCATTGCCATTTTACTATCACGCATAAACATTCGGTGAAATTCGGTATGCTTGGCAATAGCTGTGGTCGCGCCTGTAAGAGTGATTGCTTTATCACTGTTATTGATGATTTTCATATAACCAGAACTGACTTTGGCACCTGGAATAGTGGCTTTTGCAGTCGCATTTTCAACAGTTAATGCAGCGTTAATTTGCTGAATATTAGTATAATCGTGCTGGGCTGGTGGCTGATGTTCCGTATGAGGCATTTCAATGGCAAAAACCGCCGCTGGAAAACAGCTAAGCAATAATGCTAAATATAAAGAACTTTTTTTCATTATAATATCTCCTATTGTTTAGCAATTGATTTAGCGTAAACGCGCTCAATACCTGCAGCGAGTTCAGTGGGGGTGGTGTTGTGACTCATCGCACCAACTAATGTGCCTGCTTCATCAATAATGTAGAACCGTGAAGAGTGATCAACGGTGTAGCTTAACTCCGATGATTCCATGTCGACAATGTCAAAATAGACCCCATATTGTTTGGTTAATGCATCAATTTGTTGTTGTGTACCTGTCACGCCGACAACATGATCGTCAAAATACTTAGCAAACTGATTTAAAGACACTAAATCATCACGTTCAGGATCGACACTAATGAATAGCCCGCGCACATGGTCATAAGTTTGTGGTGATAGGCGTGATAAAGCCGCCGATAGAACCCCCATTGAAGAAGGGCATACTTCAGCGCAGTTTAAAAAACCAAAATAAAGCACTACGATATTGCCTTTATATTGATCAAGGCTAACAGTGCCATTTAAGCTATTAAGCTCAAAAGGGCCACCAAGATCTTTAAGTGGCTTTACATTTTCACCAACAGGGGTAGTGGTGTTATAGACATAGCATCCCATCAGTGTGGCAAGAAATAGTGCTCCAACGAGAAGCACCATTTTAGTTGGGTTTTTGGTCATGAATGCGGCTCCATTATCACTGCAGGAAGCGCATTTACTTGGTAATTTTCCTCGAGAGTTTCAGATGAAAAATCCAGAGAAATTAAGGTGCAAAAGACCATGATGTTAAAAATAGAGCTTAACAGCATTTTCTTACCCCATTGCGCATTAGGCACTTTTTGATAGCCTACTTTAGCAATATAGAGCCAATGTAAACTCACCAGTCCCATACCTAATGTATACCAACTGCCAGCGTAACCAAGGTAAGTAAGAGTAAATGCCGCCATTGCAAAGGCAATAATGTAACCGATGATATGGTGACGTGCTCGTGCAATCCCCACTTCAACTGGTAATACTGGAATTGATGCGGCTTTGTAATCTTCGAAACGATAGATCGCAATCGCATATGAATGTGGAATCTGCCATAAACAAAAAGTGATGAATAATACCGCTGCACCAGCATCAAACTGGCCAGTAACAGCACAATAGCCAATAACAGGTGGACACGCACCAGATAAGCCACCAATTAAAGTGCCGTGAATAGATTTACGTTTGAAATAGAGGCTATAAAAGCCGACGTAAACCACAAATCCAAGCACACCAAATTCAAATGCGACTAAAGATGTATATTGATAAAGGGTAAAAAACCCCGCTAGGCATAATGCCGTTGCCCACAATAAAGCGTGGGAGACAGGTACGACTTTTTTGACTAACTCGCGCTCACAGGTACGCTTCATTAACTTGTCGATATCAATATCGATGACATTATTGAATACACACCCAGAAGCAACAATTAAGGTTGTACCAACGCATACAGCGAGTAGTAATAACCAATTAATGTTGCCTTGAGATGCAAGTAGAACACCACCCACGGCGGCAACTAAGTTGCCACCGATGATGCCCGGTTTAGTGAGTTTAAGATAAGGTTTAATCATAGAACATCCCTGATCAATGACCCATTAGCATGTTGTGGTTTAAGTGATCCATGATCCACAAAGAGCCAATAAGAATAATAGAAACAATGACGACCACGAATACGGCAGATGACGTATTCCACATTTGTTCTGATGAGGTGTTCATATGGAGGAAGAACACCAGTTGTACCAGGATTTGTGCCACGGCTAATACCATGATCACACCAATAATGAACTGGGTTGAACCAACGCCAGCCATTACCATTGCAAAAGGAACAATGGTTAAAATAATCGAGAATATCAGTCCTCGAACATATTCTTTAACACTGCCATGCGCTTGGCCGCCTTGGCCATGTTCAGTTGCGTGTTGGTTAGTTGAATTGCTCATTACAATACTCCCATTAAGTAAACAACACTAAACACACAGATCCAGATAATATCTAAGAAGTGCCAAAATAGACTCAAGCAGGCTAAGCGCGTTTTGTTGTCCTCAGAGAAACCATCACGTTTAAAGTGGAAGAACAGTACAATCATCCATACTAAACCAGCAAATACGTGTAACCCGTGAGTTGCAACTAGACCATAAAATGCAGACCAGTATGCGCTGCTATGGAATGTCGCACCTTCATTGCTGAAATGGTAAAACTCATATAACTCCATGATTAAGAATGAGAAACCCAGCATAAAAGTGATGCCTAACCATTTGAGCATGCCTTTCATATCTTCATGGTTAGCTTTTAACATTGCCATGCCAAAGGTAAAACTACTAAACAGTAGTAACGCCGTTTCTGCCAATACAAAACTTAAATTAAACAGTTCCTTAGGCTCAATTAAACCGGCAAAACTGTTGGAGTAAACCGCATAAACGGCAAATAATGTACCGAATAATAAACAGTCACTGAGGATGTAAATCCAAAAGCCGAAAATGGTATCACCAGCGTAGTCATGATGGTCATGATCATCGAGATCATGACCGTCATTAGACTGAGCAGGGACATTGAGGTTAAATGTATCTTTTACTTCTGTAGTCATAACTGCTCTCGTCCCTTATGCCATAGAATCTGCTGGGTTTAGACCTGATGGATTGAAATCATCATCATCTTCACCATCTTCGTTTTCAAATGTCTTCTCACCGCGAACTTTCGCTAAATGCTTACGTTCAATAGCTTCAATTTCAGCAACTTCAACATAGTAATCTTTAGTGCGTTGGAAGCTATAAATGATCCAAGACGCAATCATACCCACGCTGCCGACAATCACCATCCACCAGATATGCCAGATGAAAGCAAAACCAAACATCAATGAGAACAGACTGATAACCACACCCGCCCAAGTATTTTTTGGCATATGGATGCGCTTATAACGCTCCGGCTCTTGGTAGGCTAAACCGTGTTCTTTCGCGTAATGATGCTCATCACGATCATGAATTTTTGGTAATAAAGCAAAGTTATAGAACGGAGGCGGGGACGATGTAGCCCATTCCAATGTACGACCATTCCATGGGTCACCCGTGAGATCTACATTCTTTTTACGATCACGAATACTGACGTAGATTTGATAGAATTGAACCGCGATACCTGCCGCAACAATACATACACCAAATGCAGCCACCCATAAGTAAGGTGCCCATTCTGGATTATCTGCAACATTAAGACGACGAGTCATACCGTTAAAGCCAAGCACATACACAGGCATAAAGGCAACGAAGAATCCGACGGTCCAAAGTGCGCATGAAATCTTACCTAGACGTTCATCAAGGGTAAATCCAGTTGCTTTAGGGAACCAGTAAGTTAAACCGGCAAAGTAGCCAAATAATGCACCACCAATAATTACGTTATGGAAATGGGCAATAACGAATAGGCTGTTATGCAGCACAAAGTTAGCCGCAGGTATTGCAAGCATTACCCCTGTCATACCACCAATGGTAAAGGTGATTAAAAACGCAATCGTCCACCACATACTGGCACTGAATTCGACGCGGCCTTTATACATGGTAAATAACCAGTTAAAGATTTTAACCCCAGTTGGAATTGAGATAATCATGGTTGCAATACCAAAGAAGGCGTTAACACTTGCGCCAGCGCCCATGGTAAAGAAGTGATGCAGCCAAACGATAAACGACAACACCATAATTACCATTGTTGCCCACACTAATGATGTGTAACCAAACAAGCGTTTACGAGAGAAAGTTGCGGTTATTTCAGAAAAAATACCAAAAGCGGGTAATACTAAAATATAAACTTCAGGGTGGCCCCATGCCCAAATCAGGTTGACGTACATCATTTGGTTACCACCCATATCAGTGGTAAAGAAATGGGTACCGACGTAACGATCGAGGGTAAGTAAGGTTAGGGTGACGGTTAAAATAGGGAAAGCAAGGACGATCAGTGCGTTGGCACATAGTGATGTCCATGTAAATACTGGCATTTGCATCATCTTCATGCCAGGTGCACGCATACGAAGGATGGTAACAACAAAGTTAATACCAGTTAATAGCGTACCAATACCTGATATTTGCAGCGACCATAACCAATAATCAACTCCGACCCAAGGATTGGCATCCATTCCAGAAAGTGGCGGGTAAGCTAACCAACCTGTTGCGGCAAATTCACCAATAAACAGTGACATGTTAATCAGAATAACACCGACAACAAATAGCCAAAAACTCAGGGAATTCAAAAATGGGAAGGCTACATCACGGGCACCAATCTGCAATGGCACAATAATATTCATTAACCCCACCACGAATGGCATTGCAACGAAGAAAATCATGATCACGCCGTGGGCGGTGAAGACTTGGTCGTAGTGTTCTGGTGGTAGATAACTGGCATCAATAGTTGAAGCTGCTTGTTGGGAGCGCATCAGTATTGCGTCAGAGAAACCACGTACAAGCATCACCATTGAGACAATGATGTACATAATACCTATTTTTTTATGATCGACAGAGGTAAACCATTCGCTCCATAGGTAGTGCCACTTTCTTTGATAAGTAATCAAGCCAAGTAGTGCTAATCCGCCAATGACAACTGCCATCATAACGGGGAAAACAACTGGATCGGTAAAAGGAATGACATCCCAATTTAATTTGCCGAAAATTGGATCCGCTTCGGCGTATACATCTCCTTTATAAGCCATTTTGGACTCCTGCATGCTTTTCAATAATATCTTTAAATTTCAGCGGTGCGACAGAGGCAAAATAGGTCACCGGATGCGGTGCCTTTATCTGCTCTTTAGCATTGGCTGTAAGTTGGTCATAAGTGTTGTTATTTAGAACTTGCTCAGAGGTTTTGACTTTCTGTATCCATTGGTCAAAATCGGCATCACTTACTGCATGAGCTTTAAAGCGCATGTTGGCAAAGCCATAACCACTGTAATTTGCTGAAATACCGCGGTAAGACCCTTCTTGTTGTGCCATGAGGTTTAAACGGTTTTCCATACCGGCCATTGCGTAAACTTGACTACCGAGCTGAGGAATAAAAAAGGAATTCATGGCGGTATCTGATGTGACTAAGAATTTAACGGGACGGTTAACGGGAAGGGCTATTTCATTCACTGTTGCAATTTGTTGTTCTGGATAAATGAAAAGCCATTTCCAATTCATAGCAACGACTTGAATAGTTAATGGTTCTTTATTCGAAACGATCTCTTTTCTTGGATCGAGAGAATAAGAAGTTTGATAAGTGATCCATCCTAATGCTAATACGATCAAGCATGGTACGGTCCAGACAATGACTTCTATTTTAGTGGAATGCTCCCATTCTGGAGTGTATTCCGCTTCTTTATTGCTATGACGATATTTATAAGGAAAGTAAATCGACATAAATAAAACGGGCACAATAATAATTGCCATCAGTAGTACTGAAGTAATGATCAGTGATGACTGTGCTTCGCCAATGATGCCTTTAGAGTCGAATAACACCATATTACTGCTGGCAAAAAGAGCCACTATAAGCAATGTTACAAGTAAGGTAAGAAGAATTATTATCATCTTCTTACTGCGGATTATTTTCATTTTTTCCTCCATGAAACAGTTTACTTATACAAATCAATTGAGAACGTTAAATAACTGCTGATAGCATTGAATTTGAGTTAATGAATTGTAATCACTCTGATTGCTAGTGTAACAAAAGATAACTGCATGATATATAATATTTAATTATTTTTTATGGTGAAAAAGTAGTTAGTTGTGCGATTTTTAGCTGGTTATCAGTTAATAAATTAATCTGTCTTTATCACCATAACGACTGATTTTCTCTATTTTTGATCAATTAACACTAGTAATAAAATGCTTATTTTAAATTACTGTATTAAAAATGTTAAAATTTATACATACGTTGTATTTTTGAAAAAAAGTTTCAATTTTGTTGTGTTTCTGAGGGTTTTTTGTTGGTAGTGGTGGGGTTAGAGCCCGCTATAGACTGTGGAGTGAAGGATAATAGGCGCTGTATGTGATTTAGTTACTGTGTTGGAGGCAGATATATTGGATACTGTAAATAATGATATTGATAGAGTAATACAGTTTTTATGACGCAAAAAATGACTATGGCTGATATTTCAAAGCAGCTTGGAATTTCAAAAATGACAGTGTCACGTTATTTTAATGGTGGCTATGTGTCAGAAGAAAATCGTATTAAAATTGATGCGATCGTAAAAGAAAACCACTACACCCCCAATAAATTTGCGCGATCAATTCGTAGCCAATCAAATATTATTGGTTTTATCGCACCAAGAATTGAATCTTATACCACCAGTTTAGTGATTAAAGGTGCACTAGCGGCAGCAAATGAATCAAATGCGCGCATGCTGTTTCATGCAACAGGCTTTAGCCATGAATCAGAACGTCAAGCGGTTAGCGAATTTAACGGTTTGAACGCATTGGGTACCATTGTTATTGCGTCAAAACACAGTGTCGTCGAACCTTTTTATCAAGGATTAGAAAATCTAATATTTATTGGTAAAGAGAGCCAGCAACGCTGCTGTTTATATTATCCAGAACACGCTGCAATTTCCGCATTAGTTATACAAACTCTGACTCAACTTCAGCAACAGCAGGCGCCAGTGGTTGCGATTGATTATATTTATGATCAGCGAATGTTATCGAGTCGAACCCAGTTAATCCAAACCACTATTGCTGCTACTGTGCCTCATTTGCCATGTTATCTACAATCGTTAACAGATTCCGAGCAAAAACAAGCCTACCAAGACATTCAGTTACAACCTCAGCACGTGTATTTTTGCGCGACGGATAATATTGCCATTCGTTTATACCGGTTAGCAAAGCAACAACAATTGAAAATTGGTCATGATATTTGGGTGGTAGGTATTGGTGATTATGACTATAGCGACTTGTTAGTACCGAGTTTAACCAGCGTTAGTTTTAATTATTATCAGATGGGTTACCAAGCGGTTAAGAAGCTAATCAAACGTGATTTCAGCAGCTGTGAAGGTCAATTTGAGATAAAAATCAGAGAAAGCTCCCAGTTTATTTAAAAAGATTTTGCATGTTTTTAGCTTCGATCTTATCGTGTGTGTTATCGGTAACACACGTAAAGAATGCATTCTACATTCTCTAAGGTCAAAGGGATGAATCACTTCAATAATGTACCATCATCGCCATTAATATGGTGGAAAGCCGCCACGGCTTATCAAATTTATCCGCGCAGTTTCTATGATAGCAATAAAGATGGAATTGGTGATATTACAGGGATCATTGCCAAGCTTGATTATCTGGCTGAATTAGGGATTGATTTAGTATGGATTTGTCCATTTTATCAATCACCTAACGATGATAATGGTTATGATATTAGTGATTATCAAGCGATTCATCCTGACTTTGGTAATCTTGAAGATGTTGATCGATTGATCAGTGCTGCGCATGAGCGTGGTATTCGTATCATTATGGATTTAGTGATTAACCATACAAGCGATGAGCACCCGTGGTTTATTGAATCTCGTCAAAGCAAAACTAGCCCTAAACGTGATTGGTACATTTGGCGTGACGGTTGTGAAGCAACGGCTGAAAAACCCACACCTGAGCCTAATAACTGGGAAAGTATTTTCCATGGCAGTGCATGGCAATATGATGCTGATACGGCGCAATACTACTTACATCTTTTTTCTAAAAAACAACCGGATCTTAATTGGCAAAATCCTGACGTTAAGCAAGCGCTGTTTGCGATGATCCATTGGTGGTTAGCGCGCGGTATTGATGGATTTCGTGTCGATGCGATCAGTCATATTCAAAAACAACCTGGTCTACCGTCATTACCTAACCCTAAGCGATTAGATCATGTGTCTTCTTTTGATTATCACATGAATGTTGATGGTATTGAGCAGCACCTTTATGAATTGCGCGATCAAGCTTTTGCACCATTTGATATTGTCACTGTGGGTGAAGCAAATGGTGTCGAGGCTCAAGATGCATTGACTTGGGTTGCTGAAGCTACTGCCACCGATAAAGGCGGTATTTTTAATATGATCTTTCAGTTTGAACACATGAAACTGTGGGCTGAAGAACAATCGCGTGATCAGTTTGATTTAGTGGAATTTAAGCAAATTCTAACCCGTTGGCAAAATGCATTAGAAGGCAAAGGCTGGAATGCCTTATACCTAGAAAATCATGATCAAGCGCGCAGTATTAATACCTTTGCCAATGTTAATCATTGGTATGGCAGCGCAACAGCATTAGCAGCTTGCTATTTTCTAATGAAAGGCACGCCGTTCATTTATCAAGGCCAAGAAATTGGTATGGTAAATCATCAGTTTACATCACTAGCTGAGTTTAATGATGTATCAGCTAAAAACTTGATCATCAAATTACAGCAGCAAGGGCAAACCGATGCCCATATTTTGACTTTACTAAACCAAATCTCGCGTGATCACAGCCGCTTACCAATGCAATGGAATAATACGTCGTTTGCAGGCTTTTCAGAAGTCACACCGTGGTTGGCAGTAAATCCTAATTACAGTGAGATTAATGTTGAACAACAATTGCATGATCCGTATTCCATTTTACAGTTTTATAAACAACTAATCTCTCTTCGAAAAAATAACCACAGTTTGATTGTCGGTCGCTATCAATTGTTGCTTGATAATGACACCAATATTTATGCCTATCAACGTATCAGTTCAGATCACACCTGGACCATTATCACTAATTTAAGTGATAGAGAGCTAGTGGTTGATCTTGATAGCGACCAACTAGGGGAATTAGTACTCGATAACCAGACACCGAACAATGAAGCCATGCGAACAGATTTCACTACCACACATATTGCGCCAGCTTATGCCGCTTACGTGTTTGTAAAAAAACATTAATTGTGTTTATGGCAGGTCATTGATGACGTAAACCTGCCGTCTCAGTCAAGGAAATAGTTATGAGTAAATTGCTATCGTTTGATTTTTGGCAACGATTTGGAAAGTCACTGATCGTTGTTATCGCCGTAATGCCTGCTGCCGGTATTATGATTTCATTGGGTAAAGTAGTTGCCATGTATGCGGGAGGAATCGGTGCACTCGAAACCCTCGGCCATATTATGGAAAATATTGGTTGGGGGGTGATTGTTAACCTTCATCTTCTATTTGCGGTGGCAATTGGTGGTTCATGGGCAAAAGAGCGAGCAGGTGGTGCATTTGCTGCGGTGATTGCATTTATACTGATCAACCGTACCACTGGGGTTATTTTTGGCGTTAATGGCGCGATGATGACCGATCCTCATGCAACAGTAATGAGCTTGTTTGGTACTGAGCTGCCTGTCTCTCAATTTTTTACGACTATTCTTGGCGCGCCAGCACTGAACATGGGAGTATTTATTGGCATTATATCTGGTTACTTAGGTGCTAATTTATATAACCGTTATTATGATTTTTCTCGATTACCAGAAGCACTAGCTTTCTTTAATGGCAAACGTTTTGTGCCGTTTATGGTGATTGTGTATTCGGTGATCATTGCGCTCGGTTTAGCTGTCGTATGGCCATTAGTACAAGGTGCGCTTAACGATTTCGGTCAATGGATTGCAACTTCAAAAGACAGCGCACCGATTATTGCTCCATTTGTCTACGGTACTTTAGAGCGTTTATTATTGCCTTTTGGTCTGCACCATACGTTAACCATTCCAATGAATTACACCGAGCTTGGTGGCGCATATCAGTTATTAACAGGGGCTAGTGCAGGTTCAAGCGTATATGGTCAAGATCCATTATGGCTCGCATGGGTGAGTGATTTAAACAACCTTAAACTGACCGATCCTACTACTTACCAGCATTTATTAGATACTGTACATCCTGCACGTTTTAAAGCAGGCCAAGTGATCATTGCTGCATCTTCTTTAATTGGTATTGGTTTAGCAATGTACCATTGTGTTGATAGCGATAAGCGTCTGCAATATAAACCAATGTTCTTCTCTGCTTGTCTAGCGGTATTACTAACCGGTGTGACTGAGCCGATTGAATTCATGTTTATGTTTGTTGCGCCAGTGCTTTATGTTGCACATGCAGTATTAACAGGCTTGGCCTTTGCGCTGGTGGATTTGATTGATTTACGTGTACATGCATTTGGCCTTATTGAACTGATAACACGTGTTCCGATGATGATCTCAGCAGGGATTGGCGGTGATTTAATTAGCTTTGTGATGGTGTGCATTGCGTTTTTTGCGATTAACTACACCTTATTCCGCTTATTAATTGTGAAATTTAATCTACCAACGCCAGGACGCGCAGGTAATTACATTGATGAAAAAGCAGAAGGGATGTCACAAGACGATAAACTGGAAATTATCATTCAAAATTTAGGTGGTCGTGACAATATTGCTGAGATTGATGCTTGTATGACGCGTCTGCGTATTACTGTAAAAGATCCTGCATTAGTGGCTGATTATACACTGTGGAAATCAACCGGAGCATTAGGACTGGTGATTAAAGATCAAGGCGTGCAAGCGATTTATGGCCCAGGTGTTGATGTGATCAAATCAGGATTAGTGGATAAGTTTGCAATAGCATAATACTTGCCCAAAGACTGGATATTATCGATAAGCGCAGAAGATTATTGCTGCGCTTTTTTATCTCATATCGTATCGATAAGTGAATGATTTATGAAGTTATTGACCTTAAATACCCACAGTTGGCAAGAAGAAGATCAATATCAAAAGTTAGATATTGTAGCACAAGCTGTTATTGCGCAAGGGTGTGATGTGATTGCCTTACAAGAGGTTAATCAGCATTCTCTAAGTGGCATTATTAGTGATCAAATATTAAGTAATCACCCGGTGCGAAAGGATAATTATGGCTATTTATTACAACAAAAATTGGCTCAATTAGGACATCATTATCAGTTAACGTGGGATTTTGTTCACCAAAGTTATGACGTTTACCAAGAAGGATTAGCTTTTTTAACGCGGTTGCCGATTGTTGAGCGCCGTGTGATTGATTTGAACGATAACTATGATGAAAGTGACTGGAAACATCGCCGAGCAGTACGTATTACCGTCGCTTATCAGCACCAGCATATTGATTTTTATAATTGTCATTGCGGGTGGTGGAATGATCAAGAAAGTCCGTTTGAAGATCATTTAAACCGTATTACAGCAACGCTATCATCACGATTAAGCTTTTTATTAGGCGATTTTAATAATCCAAGTCATGTTCGTGATCAAGGCTATGATTATGCGTTACAGTGTAACTTAAAGGATTGCTTTGTATTAGCTCAAAGTAAAGATAACGGTACCACGGTGGTGAAAAATATTGATGGCTGGCAACAAAATAGCCAAGCTCTACGATTAGATTATATTTTTGTAAATCAGCCCGTTATCGTACCGCAACATCAAGTCATTTTTAATGGTGATTTTTATGATGTGGTATCAGATCATTTTGGTGTGATTTGTACTATTAATCTTATTAACTAGAATTTGTTGAAAGTTACCGACAATCAAGTGATTTCTATCTTATGTTGATTGTCGGCAATTTTATTTTTCCGTTAGTGTTGATCCATTGTGATAAGAAATGATCGTACTTCTTGTGATAATAAAGCGAGTAATTCGGTGTTATTTAGTTGATAAATTTCATTTTCTATATATGTAAATGATTGATAAATCACTTGTTCTTGTTTAGATATATGTTCAAATAAATCAGCATGATGTGGCGATTGCTGTAACTTTTGCTGTAATAATGTTAGTGACGTAATTGCATGGTCTAGATTTGAACTCACACTAGGGTTTAGCGGCAGTGTCTGCTTATTTTCATTCAGTTGAGTTAAGATCCGTAAAATAATATTAGAACTACGGCTACACAATAAAATATGACTGCTGGTTTGTGATTTACGGTGCGGTTCTCCAAGGTAACCCATCCAGTGATCAAATAAGTTGGTATCATTAACAACGCAGTCTTGGAAGTGGCTTTGAACGATACTCAGCTGTGGTTCTTGTTTATTTGCTAAATATAACTGTAAACTTTTTAAGTAATTGATATAGCCGTTAATAGTTGTATTAAGTTGAGTTGGAAATGATTTCTTTTGCCAACCAGGGGTTAAAATAAATACAAATACGAGTGGAATAATAACCCCTAATACGGTGTTATCAAGTCGTGGTAGCATGATGTTATCGCCCTGACCATTAAGGGAGAAACCAGCGAAAACAAATAAGGTCACAAAAAAGACCGCAAATCCATAATGACGGGCAGAGGTATGGAAAAATAATACCGCCGCAATACAAAACATAAACGGTAAAATACTGGTTGCTACTTGAAAGTGCAATAATCCACCCACCACAATTAAACCACAGATTGTGCCTGTTAGACGTTGTAGTAATCTTGTCCACGTCATTGATAAATTAGGGCGAAGAATCAATAAACTTGTCATTAACGTCCAAAAACCAAAATCGAGATCTAATAAACGAACAACGATAAGGCCAGTGGTAAGACTTAATGCTCCACGCAATGCATGACGAAAATAGCTCGATTTTAATGTCATTTGGCTGGTTAACTTAGAGGCTATTTCACGCCATTTCCAGGTTAACAAAATCGGTTTCGTGATAGTTGGGTTAGTTAATGTATTTGACTGATTTTTTAATTCACATAAAGATAGATAAATAATATCGAGTTTGTTTATAAACGCCTGTGCTGCGATGATTTCTTGTTGTGCCTCTTTGGGGGCTTGATAACGACGTAATGCATCAAAATCAATGCTAGGTAAAGCTAAATGGTGAACATTATTGACACTCACCTGTGCAAGATATTGGCTGATTTTTTGGTTAGCATGATGGATATGTTCTAACCATTGTGGGCAATGTTGTTTTAAAAGCGGTGTCGAAGTGAAATACATTAGTCGTGTTTGTTCATTGATACGTTCCGCAATTTTTAGAAAGCGGTAAATATCTTGTAATTTTGCACTGTCTTCACCACAACTAAATTGCTGGTGGATTCGATATTCAAGTGTATGTGAAAGGGTAGCGATTTGTGATCGTAATTGCGCAGATTGAATAAATAATTGATTTTTATCTGTTGCAAAAATAAAGCCTTGATCATGAATTATCAACTTTTTGGAAAGTGCCTGATATAAATCGGATAAAATATCTTTAGATTCTTGGTTTGGAAGGAAAATAATTGCTAAAGTTTGCCATAAAATATACCAAATAGCGCCACCCGTTAGCCATAACGGTATCAACCATATTTGACGTCCATCAAGGTGTAATAGCATTGCATAGATCGCTAATAGAATAGCGGCAAAACCAATGGCACCTAAGCGTGGTGTTAATACCGCTAGCATAAAAAGCGCAAAACTAACGACAGCTAATGATCCAATAAATAATAATGAGTGCGGAAAAACAATTTCAATGCCTAAACTGATCAAGAAAAACAGTGGTAGGGCAATTGTAAAATCTAAAATACGGTATTTGGTCACACTAGAAGTATCAGCAAAGCCGCAACTGATACTACCTAGCGAGAATGCAATCCCCATGGTGACATGCCCCATGAGAAACAGTGGTATAGAGCAACTGATAAAGCTTAGTGCTGCGATATTCGTTCTTAGATTAAAAAAAGTTCGTAAAAATGGGTAACGAAGTAAAATATTTGATTGAATCATTGTCGGCACGGTAATTAATAAAAAATGCGTATAAATCTAATTTATCGCTTGTTGGAATATTTATCCAGTATGATGGCTGGTTTTAGAGGTAAATAGTTCATATATTGTAACGAGACGCTACTCTTGGTTAATATCACAACAATATATTCATTAAATATCTTTAATATAATCATAGCCATATGTAAATAAATAGTTATTGGTAGATGCGTATTTTTTTATGTTAAATCAATTGACTAGCGATTTCTTATTTTTGATGATATGACCTCAACAGTGCATGGTGTGACGAAAACTGTAGTTGATTCAGATACTGTATCTGAACTTAATAGCACGATTAATTGTACTGTTGGCACAATACCTGCTGGACTAACATGTAACTTCATATCTGTCGCATCATTGAATGCAATTGATTATCGAGGTGAAGTAGATGTTAACAGGAACATTAAGAGATGGTGAAAGTGGTAGTATTATATATCGCGTCAATATTGATTAAGCACCGTATAATTAACAGTAAGAGTGAGCGCCACTCCTACTGTTATTTCATAATACGGTTCACCCGATACTCTTATAGACAGCTAGCGCACCACAAATAAAGCATAATGTTAATGCACCGTAGCGAATGGTTTCTTTTGGTAGTGATTGTGTCGTTTTAAGTGCTAACCAATAACCTGCCCATGCTGCGGGTAATAACGGCAGTGTCAGCCATAATTTTTCAAGATTTAAAAAACCAACAGGTATCAATGTTGTTAGGGAAATAATAGAGCTAAAGACAAAGAATGCCGATAAATTAGCACGTAACTGGTTAGCTTCTTGATGTTGTAGCAAAATAGCCATCGGTGGTCCACCAATCGCTGAACTTGTGCCAAACAATCCAGAGAAAAATCCCGCAAAAACCATTCTTGTTGGTGTCGGTTCAATTCGAAAAGGCATGATGCTAATAAAAACAGCCAATAATACTAATAAACCAACCCATAAAGATAATGTCTGAGCTGATACAAAAACGAGTAACGCAGCACCTGCCATCGAACCTGGAATACGCCCAAGAATAGCCATTTTTAATCCCCCGAGTTCGATAGATGAGCGATATTTTCGGCTATTAAGTAATGATATAAATAGCGCGACAAGGCAGATAGGGGCTGGAACATATTGTGGTGCAATAATAATAAGAATAGGTGCAGAAATAATTGCAAGCCCAAATCCGATAGCCGTTTGTACAAACGACCCTAAAAAGATCATAGCAATGGCAAGTAACGTCGTTGATTCAATGATCATAGTAGTATGCTTATCAAAGAAGTAATTAAGTGATCGCAAAGTAATATCATTGGCGATGAATGTAAATGATAACTTGCTGAAAGAGTTAACCTACTATTGTTAGAGTGAGTGGGGAGTGTTTATTAATAAACCACAAAATTGAGCTTGATCGATACAGTCAATTTGTAATTGAATATTACTGAGCCATTGATGTTGATTAATAGCAGACCATGCCACTGATGCTCGTCGTTCACCTGCTTGATAGGTGATAGTGTAATCTGCTGCGGTTAGTCCTTCGATCATGAAAAAACCATCACTGTCTATTTTATAAGTAAGCTGATGTTGGGTGCTATTGTTAAGAAAAGTAATAGTAGCATTGGTGTGGCCATCAAAATTTGTGATGTAACCATCAACCCCAAAAATACGATTTAAGCTAACAATGACATTGGTGACACCTCCTTTTTGAGTATTAATCAATAACGGGTTAAATTGGGGCTGTAAATTTATATCAATGGTTTCAGGATCTAATCTTAATGCGACATTATCAGCAATAGCGACTCCCTCTATTTTAAACAAGCCATCAGCATCAGACATTGCCTGTTTACGGTAAACATTAAGTTTAACATTAGGAATAGGGGTTCCTGTATGATCGATTATTTGCCCATTAATAGTCGCATAACCATAATCATCAGGATCCATTGACGATAATTGCCAGTTTTTTGATTTTGTAAGTTTAAGTCCATAACTATAGCGGGCTGATACTGATATTGAATTAAGTGTTGTAGTGGTTGTTAACTTTAGCGCAGGGGTTAATTCAACAGAAAAAGCAGCCGACGCCGTTAAATCTTTTCCATAAGACGCATTAAAGCTATAACTGCTGAGGTTTGAGGTTATAACTGATGGAAAAAAGCAATGATTACATTGGTAACGATAGTTAACATTATAGGCCAATTGATTATCTTGAGGTAAACGTAGAACGCTTAATTCTAATGCCTCAGAGGCACTTTTTATGTAGTTAAACGCAAGTGCGTATTCTGTATAAGAGGCTTTATTTGCACGTGTATCATTAATGGTAAATGCGCCAGATAGCATCGAATTAAATTGAGAACGAATAGTTACGTTGGTATTAAAATCTTCATCACTTTTGATCGCGTTAACCGTTAACGATGCCAGACTATTATAATATCGATATTCGAGTTGGCTAAATTGTTGGTTATTGTTGGCGGCGAATAAATTAGCACGATTATAATTAATTTTTAAGTAATGATTTGCATGAATATTAAAGTCAATTTCAGCTAAAATATCATTTCGAGGGGTGATCCAAGCAAGGCTCATACCGATATTTGAGGTTGGAATAGCGCGAAAACCGACAGTAAAATCTGTAGTTTCATTTGAATGGAAGGCACCTACTCCTAATGTCAGCTTATTCTGTAAACCATAACTAAAACGTGCACGTTTACGTTGCATATTGTCGATTTCGCCTTGAATTGAATACGCGAAATGGCCTTGTTTGAGAACGGACTCAGAGGTGTTAGCGATATGAATTTGTGTATCGACAAGTCTTCCAATTCCAATACGTTCTTTTAAGTTAATCATATCGCCAGGCATAACTGATAAACCATCAACAATATATCTTCCAGAATTATTGGCTTGAACTGTTTTTACAAAAATACCATTAACATAGATATCGACATAAGCGTCCGCGAGAGTCATCCTTTCATCATAAAAGCTGCCTTCACCATCACTTTCATAGTTAGTCAGGCTATAGCCATTTTTAGTATGGTAAATGCTATTGGTCATTGATTCAGGAATGACAATATCGCCAACAGTTAAACTGCTATCGGCGATAATATTTTCATAGAAATAGCGGTAATAACTGAGAATATCATCGCTATTTGATTGCATTGATACATCGATAAATTGTTGGTTGTTACGAAAAAAAAATCGTTCGCGACCTCTACGCGAAATTGCTGTTCAGTATATTGAGTGGTTAGTGATAATCGATTTTGTATCATTGTTGTATTGGTTGGCTGGGTACGTGGTTGAGAATTTTGACTGTTGAGCAGTTCTGCTTTTTTGATTGAGATAGAACGGGCGAGATCAATACTTTCTTGAATATCTGTTGGCGATAGATGACGTGTTTGTATTTTTAATATGTAGCTGTCGGGATCCCAATAAACACTGGCATTAAAACAAGCTCCAATATCTTGCCAATGTAACCAATATTGTTCCTCTTCATACTGAAGTTTTATCTGATACCGTTTTTTATTTGATGTTGTATAGCAATGATGTTCGCTGAAATTAATCGTTGTTTGATTATCCTCTGGTTTTAAAGTCACAAAATAATCGCAGCGGTCATGGTTACATTTCTCTTCAAGCCCATAAAGTAAAGGTAATAAAGTTGATATATTTACATAAGGTGTTTCATTATCGACGAGCACCCTAAAAAATGAGTCATAACGCTCATTAGTTTGAATTTCGATAAATGCTTCCGATAAGTTTTCTGCATATAAAGATGAAGAAAAAAAAAGAAACAGAATGTTATAAACAGATTGCTTGTTGTTCATCATTAACCTTAATAGTTGTTTTTCCTTTATAAGCAATATTGAGGTCGGATTGGCGAAGAAGAATTAGTTGTTTATAGATATCATCATTTAATAACTCTATTTTTTGTTGGTAGCGAGAGTTATTAACTATTTTGAGTTTATTATTACTACATTGAATGATAGCTTTAGGGGGGGAGTTGGTATCTTTCTTTTGATAATAAATAGGTATCGATGAATTAACGAGCATTGTTAGATCAAATGAGATCGATTCATTATTATTTGCTGGAGAATTTATTTTTTTGATTACTTCTTGAGTGAATTTTAAATGAGTGCGGTATTCACCTTTTTCATAGCTATTTGGTAACTCGGAAATACGCAATCTAACAATTTTTCTTTCATTAGGCATTAATTTGCTAATAACCGGCGGGGAGACTCGAAGAAAAGGCGTAAGATCTTCCATCTCTGGTGTCATATTATTATGTCGAGTTTGATATTCAGCCATTGGAGAAGCAATAAAAGAAGGGGCAATACGGACTCTAATCGGTTTATCTCCCGTATTTGAGACAAGAAATTTTTGAGTTGTATTCGCTTCTGCTGTAATCACTCTTAACGGCGCTATTTTCATATTTGCCATTGCGTGATGGGAGAAAAAAATAATAAATATTAGTAATTTATACATTTTAAGTCCTTTTTATTTTATATACTCCGCATGTAACATCAGTGATGTAATAAACTTTCCACTGTGCATTTTTGCCGGTATAATAATTGTTCCATCAATACTTAGTTTTTTTGAATAGCCTTTAGAGTTGATAACAACTAAGCCTTTAGAAGTAAAACCATCTCTATATTTTATATCTTTAATGAAAATATGATTTTTTGTACTTTTTAATGTGTCAATTTTAACATGAGAATTTGGCTTTCCTTTTAACTTAAAACTAAAGCTTCCACTTTCAATATTATGTTTAGAAAATTTAACCTGCTGTGAATAATGACTTTCAACAACAGTAATAAAAATATTTTCTTGTTCAATAAAGTCAATCGAAAAAGCATTTGTACTTACAAAAAGGAAAGCGCATAAATACTTATTGATAGACAACGGTAACATTAAATGATCCAGTATAGTTACCTACAGTGAGTGCACCTGTCGCATTATCAATATCTGCAGTACCGCCAGCTTTAACCTCTGTTGCACCATTTAAAACTACAGATGCATTATTTAAATTAATACCAATTACTGGGATTGTTTTCGTTCCATCGGTGGTATGAGTTAAGGTTGTTGTTGCTTCTGTTGAAACATCAACCGTTTGGCCATCATGACCACTCACAGTAAATGCTGCTGCACCGCCATCTGTTGTTGCAACAATGACATCTGTTGTTCGATCGGAGAATATGGTTCCAAAATCTAAAGAGCTGGTTTGTGAAATAGATAGGGGAGGAATGATCTCAATGGTTGCTTGAATACTTCCTACTTCAGCTTGTGCTAATGATGGCATTACTGCTAGTGTAACAAAAACTAATTTCCTCATCGATTTATGCATAATATACCCTTTTGTTTTGATTGTTTTTCTCTCTATTTAAAGTTAGTCGATGAAATAATGAAACTCAATCGAATAGAAGTGATACTTAAGAATAAAAAATCACTATTGAATTGAATAAAATTTCATTTCTTTCATGGGGTTATTTTATTGTTGAATTTTATTAAGCGAAATAAATGAAATTTTCTTATTTTTAAGAAAATAGGAGGTGGAAAAATAAAAGGTTTATAATAATGAAACAATAAAAAAAGCAACAATACTTTTTTTATTGTTATCATTATTGTGGTTAAGAAAGGTTACTTTTCTATTGTTTTTTCAACAAAATGAATATAGATGATTAATATCATATTGATACTAAACAAATGCAATAAATATTGTGCATCTTTAGTATTTGATAATGTTTCACTAAAAATCATAATGGCTGTTACGACAAATGATGAGATAGCTGATCTTATTAGCCATGGACGATGTTTGTTTGTCAAAAATTCATTATTTATGATCGACATAAAGATGAATAAAAAAGGCAGACATTGTAAAACGATAATGATAGGAAATAATATATCGAAAAAAGGGCTAAAAAATAAATGACCTATTCGGCTATTATCCCAGCTATTTACTATACGATCATGCCAACCATTCCATGTTAAACCATAATACGCAGTTTCTGGGTGAATTATACCTAAGGATATTCCAACTATTTTATCAAGAAAGCCATTTTTCAACCAATATGCAGCTAAAAATAATTGTACAGGAATTATATATAAAGAAAACTTTTTCACTCATTGTTACCCTTGGAATAATATAAGCTGAATGATAATAAAATATTTTCTAAATTTTTAATGTAAATGCAATTTTAAATGGAATCAATATCACAAACTTGACAAATACAGAACAATGTATTTATTTTGTGAATGCAAGAAAGCCAATTATTGCATTTTAATATTTAAATTTTGAACATAAAATATGTTAATTGTAGTAATTTAAACTAATGAATTGAGAATATGTCTTGATTACCTGTGAGTGAGACATATTCTCTATTTTGGAAGTAAATTACTTGGATAGTTTATCTAAAAAAAATAATCCCTGTTTTAAACCATTAACGGTTAAGGTATTATAAAAGTTATCGATATCTGCTAAATATTGGCTTA
Organism: Photobacterium andalusiense; assembly: GCF_900185625.1. Lineage (GTDB taxonomy): Bacteria > Pseudomonadota > Gammaproteobacteria > Enterobacterales > Vibrionaceae > Photobacterium > Photobacterium aquimaris. The sequence continues at coordinate 495,697 of NZ_FYAJ01000002.1, read as the reverse complement.
TTGCTTGTTTTTCTTCTTCATTTTTAGTCATATTTAAAAAAATTAGGCATACAGTTCCTGTTCTAGAATGGATCACTTGCTCTAATAATTGACCACCGGCTTGTGATGATAGTTTAATGCCAAGATCTAATGTGTTATTTGTCATTGCGCGACTGAAAACAGATAATAATTCATTATCAATATCTTCTTTTTGTGAAAATAGGTCAGCGAGAAATTTGACATGTTTAGTAGCAAGTGCCGTTATCATGTTCTCAAGGTTTTCAGGTATAGGGGATGCCCGCCAACGTAGCATATCATTAGACGTTACCGTCGTTATTTGATCACCGCTATTCGTTTGTTCTATTGCATGGTCATGATTTGAGATATAAAACATATTAAAGCAATGTTGTATTACCCACTCAAAATTAACTTCAGGAGTGGTAATGTTGTGTTGAGAAAGAATATTAGCAGTAGTGTTTTTGGCCTCACTATGAAGTGACTGCACCATTAAGTACAACGTAAAAAATATTTTACCTTGATAAATTGCCTCATTCATTCGATCGTCAATGGATACTGAACGTGCTGTTAGCTCCGTAAATGTCGCTATTTCTCTAACAGCGGCTTGAATATGCAGTTCAATACTGACGGTATCATTTAATCTTGTACTCATTAGCGTATTCCTTTTTCGCTGGTACACTTTAATTGTGGTACAGATTTATCATTTCTGCATAGTATGAGGATCATTCTGTGAATAATGTTCACTTTTTTTGAAGGGGGATTTAACCTGCTTAAACTGTAATATCTGAAAATTAAGGAATATAATAAGTAAAAATTATAACTAGATGTAAAAACCATGAATATTACTTATAGCGAAAATAGACATTTACGAAAGTTTTTTCACTTACAACAACAATATCAAGAAATTATTTATAAAGATGTAAGAGAGCGGTTACCACATTTAATTCTTACACAGTCTGCAAAAATAAAGACTGCCAGACAATTGCGTAATAATGGCTTAAGAATTTATGAATATAAAATTGTGGCAGCTAAAGATGCCGTGTTTAGATTAGCTTATACGTATTTTAATGACACGATTAACGTTATTTATATTAGTCAAACAATTATAAAACATCAGTTTTGTCAATTGTTAGCTAAAACAGAACTTGTTGATTAATATATTTTATATTGAAGAAGTGTTCAAAAATAAGCCGTTAAATAATATTAACGGCTTATTTATAGATGAAATATTTTATAATGAGTTTTTAACTTATTGTGTTATTTGCAGGTTCAACCCACAAAATACCGACTTCCTTTTTAACTACTTTTACAATGACACCTTTATCGATAGGTGACGTTGATTTAATGTGCCATTGAATACCTGAGTAATTAAACGTATATATTGTTGATGATAATAAGTCTTTTTCTAGTTCAAACTGGATAGTTGCAAAATCACTATTTATATCAGTTTTAGCTGATTTATTTTGCAATTTTTTCATTGGTTTCCAAAGTATAATGGTCAATAACAACGTTATAATCGCTAAGGTTGAAATTGTACTTAACCAATTAGCATCAATGATACCAATGTAAATTAAACCACTCGTAAGTAGCATAGCAACACCGAAAAATAACAATACTAAGGTACTGCAACCAAATATTAGTACTTCGATAATAAGAGCTAATAGCCCTAAAGTGACTAATGTTTGCGAAATATTGCTAAACATATAACACCTTAGCTCTAGGATTTACCTATTTGAGCTTTGTTAATTGAGTTAATGATTGATAAACCTTGAGCCACCATTGAACTTGCATTCGTTGCGTCATCTGCAAGAAGAACAACAGATGACTCTTTAGCAATGGCTTTTTTCGCTTCAATAGCTTTGGTTGCCAACTCAAGCTGAATTGCTTTTTGGCCTTGCTCTGTATCTGCGGCTTCACCTATTTTCCGTAATGCTTGTGCTTGAGCTTCTGCAACAGCCAAAATAGCAGCAGCTTCACCTTCAGCTCTTAGAATTTGCTCTTGTTTATCAGCTTCTGCAGAAAGTACCTGTGCTTGTTTTTTACCTTCTGCGACATTGATTGCTGATTGACGATCACCCTCAGATTCAAGAATCTGGGCTCTTTTTTCACGCTCGGCTTTCATCTGTGCTTCCATTGCTTCCATCACAGAACTTGGCGGTACGATATCTTTAATTTCGTATCGCAATACCTGTACACCCCAAGGTTCAGATGCGGTATTAATCGCAGCAACAATATTTGCATTTAAAAGATCACGCTCTTCAAATGTTTTGTCGAGTTCCATTTTACCTAACTCACTACGCATAGTTGTTTGTGCTAGTTGAGTTACTGCAAAGCGGTAATCATCAACACCATACGTTGCTTTATAGGGTTCTAGAACACGAAAATAGAGAACACCGTCAACCACAAGGCTAATATTATCTTTGGTAATTGCAGATTGTGATGGAACATCAACCGCCGTTTCTTTGAGGCTTCTTTTGGCACTAATGCTATCAATAAATGGTATTAGGAAGTTTAAACCCGCTTCCTTCGTTGAACGATATTTACCAAATCGCTCAATAAGCCATGCTTCGTTTTGCGGTACAAAAATAATGCTTAATTTAAGTGTAACAACAATAAATATCAGTAAATACAGTTGTGGACTTGTTAGTAAGTTAGTTATGAGATCAAGCGGCATCTATATATTCCTTATGTTGATTAACCATCGAGTTTACTGACAGAATAATAAGAGTATTTATTACTTATTAATGTGTTTTTTATAAAATATCCTTATAGAACATTATCATATTTAGTTATTATATTCATAATATATTACTAATATTATGGCATATTGATGGATAATGGTTATTGATGTAGTTGCATATGTTAATGCAAAGTGTTTGTGGTATAAGGTCGTTGTTATTTATTTGGAAGGGGGAGCGAGATAGATCTCATTGGGTAATAGCGAGAAGGTGGTAACGGCATTATTTTATCACTGATAGACAGAGCTAAGATTGTGTATCAGTTGATATTTAACTTGATAAACTACTTATAATGTTTTGTTGGTAAAACGGTTAATGGGTTATTTTTACTACTATGCAGCCAATAAAGACCAGAATTTTCACCTAAAATGAGTTGTAATTTCTTCTGATCGGCAATGATATAGTCATAACGAATAGCGTTATTCTTATATGAGCTGGTTTTATTATCATCATCTGAAAAAAGAATGGCTTTATTTTCATTTAAATTAGCATTTTCTTGATAGGCCCAGTGAAAAACTTCTGGTGTTATTTTTAAGGTCGCAATAAATTGAGCGTCCTTTTTATCTATTGTTAACGATTCTGCTGATAGTGATAAGGCCTGATAACGACCTGTCTTTTTATCGGCGATAAAACTAACTTTTGAATAATCGAAAACATTTCTTTTATCTGTTGGTGAGATATAAAAATTTGATACTTTATATGTTACACCATAATCACCAATGTATGAGCGGTAGACAACTGATAATGGTTCGTGAATAGCATCAGAAGCAATACTGATATCTTCATGAAATAGCTTTTTATTATCAACAATCAGATGAGTAAATTGAGTCCATTCATCTGGTGCAATTTTATAACTGAAATCAGTCATAGGTATGCATTGATTATTTTCTGGTTTTACTTTACACCAAGCAATAGAATAAAAATTATCAGCTTTATAAAAATAGATTTTATGATTCGTTGTTATTAATTTCCCATGCTTACTTTCTTGCTGTGAAAAAATAGCTTTAATTTTATTTCTTAAATCAACTTGTTGTTCTAAATTTTTGGTGATGAACGTTATATTATTAGTGCCGATTTTTTCCTTTTCAGTTAAAAAGTGTGTTGGTTCTGTTTGAGCTGGTGACATATACCATGCAACACTACCTAATAATGCCACTGTTAAAATAGCGACAGAAGCAATAGCTTTTTTATTAATTTTACTAATAATAGAATGTGATTTTTGTTCGCTTAGATCAACTTCTTCTCGCGTAAATTCACGAATCTGATAGCCAACACGAGGTAATGTTTCAATAACATCGCCTTTGTTTTGCTCATTGAGTTTTACACGTAACGCACGAATAACCTGAAATAGTGAGGCTTCAGTAACTATACGATCAGGCCAGCCGACCTTGAGTAACTCATCTTTAGTAACGGGAGTACTATGGTTCTCTATAAGGTAGCTAAGGATATATTGTTCTGACAAATTTAGTTTGAGCGTAGATTCAGATGTTTTTAGTACGCCTTGGCTTGCAATGAAGCATACTTTTGTTCTAAATCTTATTTGCTCAATATTTGTCATTTATAAACCTCACGTATTAATTTTTTGTTTGTCAATTCTATCATGAAAGAGTTATAAAATGACTTATAGGTGTTAAAGTTATATCTAATTGTTGCGATAATATTAATTATTACCATGAAATACAATATGCTAAATGATTATTTATATAGTAATAAAAAATAAATAATTAATAAGAATATTATAAATCAGCAATAAACAAAATATACCATTTAAACACTTTTTTATGGGGGAGTGTTATTTTTCATCAATGAATGATGTAAATTGACGCGATTTTTACATTTGATCGATTTAATTATGGCAAATAAGAGGGAGAAGAATGTTGTTCAAAATTAAAGAAAGAGCATAAGTGCCCTTTCTTTAAATATTATTTATAGCTGTAATCGTAATTACTTTTGAAAAATTTCAGTAAACTCGCGTTTCATTGGTGGGTTGCGACGAGCTTTCTTTAATTGCTTACACATATCTTTAACACAGTTTACCAGTACTTTATCAAGCATTGATGCTTTGTATTCTGCTTGTTCTTCAGCACTCATATCTTCTGGGAATTTGGTATCTTGCATTTCACCAAGGAAGTCTACACCAGAGTAACTTTGGCTTAGTGCAACAAGAGAGTGAAATTGCTCAAAATTATCCAAAACATTTTGTGCGCTGGCTGGTAATGTATTCCATGCTTCACGTGAAGTCGGCTCTGATACCTTATAAACGTTCACAAGCATATCAATCAACTCTGCTGGCACTTCTTCAAATTTTACTACTTGGCGAAGTTCTGGAGAACAGTCATCTAGTGTGAATACTGTTTCTTCGATGATTTGCTCTTCGTTGTTATTAATTTCAGACATAGTTTTTCCTAACGCATTGTGTTTTGAGAGGAGGAATCCTATATTCCTACTGATAAATGTCAATATATGATTATAAAAGTTATAATAAAATTTATTTTAGTAAATAGTCATGGTGCAATCACGCTGTTAAGGGATTTTTTTTATACCCAGCATATATGGCACGAACAATGCAATATGTTTTATATTGTATGCTTGCTATCGTATAAGGATCTAATATGGGAGTGATGCGGATTTTAATTGCCGATGATATCGCTAGTGAACGGTTATATTTAACGGCATGTTTAACTAATCTTGGTCATATTGTTAAGTCGGTATCATCAGGTGCCGAACTTTTGAGGTGTTACTCTGAGTTTAAGCCTGACTTGTTACTTATTGATATTGAAATGCCTAAACAAAATGGTATTGAATTAGTTCATACAATTCGACATCAATATCAAGAGTGGGTGCCTGTGATATTTTTAAGCGGTCTTGATGATCCTCATATTATCGCAAAAGCCATTGATGTTGGCGGCGATGATTATTTGGTCAAGCCTGTTAATGTAACTATTTTGGCTGCAAAAATTCAGGCAATGAGTCGAATTGCTATTGTGCGACAACGGTTAGAACATACCACTATACAGCTACAGAAAATAAATAAACTGTTGTTAGAACAAGCAAATGAAGATCCATTAACGAAGCTGGCTAATCGTCGTTATCTTGATCAAAAGTTAAAGGAATTTATTGCATTACATGGACGCAATAATTTACCACTAACAATTATCCTTTTAGATGTTGATTTCTTTAAATTATTTAATGATTATCAAGGGCATATTGAAGGTGACAATTGTCTTAAATTATTGTCTGCAAATTTGAAAAAAATATTTAATCGAGCAGGGGAGATTTGTGGTCGCTATGGCGGTGAAGAGTTTATCGTATTGATCTGTAATTGTGATGAAAAACAAGCAATTAAAGAGTGCCAGCGTTTAAAGGATGCGATATCTCAGCTTGCAATACCACATGAGAATTCGTTAATTAGTAATCAGTTAACGGTCAGTCAAGGTGCGATTTCATGGGTACCAACAGGACTTGAATTGGTTGAGAATTTATATCAAGCGGTTGATACCTTATTATATCAAGCAAAAGATAATGGCCGTGATCAATTTGTAACAGCAGAATACCCATATTCTTTAGTTAGCCATAATGAAAACTAATATTCACTTGTCTTTGGTCAAGATTACTGCATTTGATGAGCTAACTGCTTGCTGCTAAAGCTAAATGTGCTAGTCTTCTTAGAGTATTTTTACACTGTATTGTAGTTATGGCTTTGTGAGTGATGAATATTAATACTGTATTCTTAATTCTTACGCTAAAGCTATTTGGTAATGATGAATAGGATGATCATGGATATGCAATTAACAGAACACCAGGCTCGAGTGATTGGTTGTTTACTTGAAAAAGAAATTACAACTCCAGATCAATACCCTTTAACGCTAAATGCGTTAACGACAGCATGTAATCAAAAATCAAGCCGTGAGCCTGTTATGGCGCTTGATGAAGCAACGGTACTTGATACATTAGAAGAGTTGAAAGAAAAGCGAATGGTGAGCGATGTATCAAGTTTTGGTAGTCGTGTTTCTAAGTTCCAACATCGCTTTTGCAATACTGAATTTGGCTCATTGCAATTTAGTAAACAACAACTAGCCGCTATCATTGTGTTGCTATTACGTGGACCACAAAGTGCGGGTGAAATTCGTACACGTACTAATCGTCTTTGTGACTTTGTTGATACACAAGAAGCAGAGTCAGTACTTGAGCAATTAGCCTTAGCTGAAAAAGGGCCTTATGTTGTTAAGTTACCAAAAGAATCAGGTAAACGTGATTGCCGTTATATGCATTTACTGAGTGGTGAGATTGATCTTGATAATTACGTTCCCGCAAAGCCAGCCACTGCATGTAGTACTATTAATGAAGAGCGAATCATTGCGTTAGAGCAAGATGTTGAGCAATTAAAGTTACAACTGACTGAATTACAAGCAATGTTAGAATCATTAACAGAATAGTTTCTATTATTTACGAATACTGGTAGATTACTCAACCTGTATTCGTACTGCATTATCGTTTATATAGGCTCAGCATTATATGTTGAGCCTGTTTGTTTTACGGCTTGTTATCATGTCTACCATACCTTGGTTTGTTTATCTTATACGTACTCGTCAAGGGACACTCTATTGTGGTGTTACCACCGATGTTGGCCGTCGTTTTGAAGAGCATCAACATAGTAAGAAAGGGGCTAAATATCTTAAAGGTAAAGGTCCTTTAACGTTAATGTGGTCGCAACAGGTAAAATCTAAACGCGATGCAATGCAGTTTGAGTATCGAATTAAAAAACGTTTAACTAAAGCGCAAAAAGAAGATTTGATTCAGCAGAATACTTCTTTATATATGCTGTTTAATGATTAAAACGTCAGCAGTATTTTTGTGTTTGTGTGCCATAGCTAATGTATGACCTGCGAACATTGTTATTTAGAAATGATTATAATCATGAAGGTTTTTCCATGGCGATCAGTGCCACTATATACAAAGTAAATATTAACGTAGCAGACATGGATCGCCATGTTTATCTTGATAGTCAGCATACTGTTGCTTGTCACCCATCAGAAACATTACAACGCTTTATGTTGCGAGTGCTTGCATGGGGATTAAATGCAGATGCAGACTTACAATTTACTAAAGGCGTAAGTTCTGCTGAAGAACCTGATTTATGGACTAAAAACTTAGTCGATGAAATTGAATTATGGGTTGAGTTAGGTTTACCTGATGAGAAGCGTATTCGTAAAGCATCACATCGTGCTAAGAAAGTGATTGTTTATGCTTATGGTGATCATGCCGCTCCTGTATGGTGGCAAGCAAATAAGTCTAAGATCAGTGCTCTAAAAAATGTATCAGTGGTCTTTATCCGTGATGAAGAATTAAAGAGCTTAGAGCAGTTGGTTGAGCGTTCAATGCAGTTACAATTAACGATTGAAAGCGAGCAAGCTTGGCTAAGTGATCAGCATGGTACAAGTATTTCGATCATGCCAGAATGGTGGCAGCGTTAATCAATACGACCATATAAGTATTGTTAAAAAGAGTGGAATAAGTGCAGACTTATTCCATTTTTTTTGATCATTTTTAAGTAACAGTGGGTTAATTGGCTTTGGTATTATTCAGCTGTAGTATATTGATGGTGCTAATGGTAGCGTGAGGTAACGAATAAAATTAAAACACTACTGATAATGAGAATGATATTTTTGATATTATCAATATACAATTTATCGTCATCATTATTGAAATAAGAATTTGAGATAACCAAAGGATTGCTTATGCCGTCAAACATTTATCGTTCAGCTAAAACTGTTTGGGATTATCATTTGTTACATCAATCATTGGTGAAAAGTGATTGTTTATTTGTACTTTGCAGTAATGATGTAAGAGTTGCCGAGTATGCAGCTCAGCTTTTCTTACAAGGATATGCGCCTTATATTGTTTTTTCTGGCAATGTAGGAGAAATTACCCAAGGGCTATTTCCATGCTCAGAAGCAGAATATTTTGCCAATATAGCACGTGAAATGGGCGTTCCTGACAACTGTATTTATATTGAATCACAAGCGACCAACACGGGTGATAATATTATAAAAACGCGAGAGTTGTTAAAAGATAAGCAGCTTGATCCACAACGCTTTATTTTAGTACAAAAGCCATTTATGGAGCGTCGAACGCTGGCAACATTTGAAAAACAATGGCCAACGAAAACAGTTCTGGTAACCTCTCCGCCGATTGAGTTTGATGATTTTGCTAACGATGTTATTAGCTATGGTGACACTATCAATGTGATGGTAGGGGATTTACAGCGTATTCGTTATTATCCTGCTTTAGGTTTTTCAAGCGAACAAGTGATCCCTCAACCAGTGTGGCAAGCATATCAACACCTCGTTGCAGTTGGATTTGATGACCATTTGTCATCAGAACTTCCAAGAGATTAATATAAAAAAGCGTGTTTCTATATACTTTCAAACAGAAAGAAATAATTAGAAACACGCTTTTTTTATCGTTTTAACGAGTATTACGATTAACCAGCAGCAACGTTATCTTCAGGATAACTAAGCAATGTAGGTTTTGGACGCGCTAGCATATACGCTAATGTTAATGGACCAAGACGACCAATGATCATAACCACAATGATAATGTATTTACCTGGCTCAGAAAGGGTTGCACTTAAACCAGCGGTCACACCTACAGTTGCAAAGGCTGAAATGGTCTCAAACATGACCTCATAGAATGGTGCTTTTTCCGTTAGCATTAAAGCAAACATCGCTATCAGCAGCACAATTCCACTGACTACAATAATAGCCAGTGATTTGGTTACGGTTTGATTGGATATGGTACGTTTAAATAAAACGACACGATCTCGCTGCTTTAAAAATGACCATGTTGCTAAAATTGCAACAACAAAGGTCGATACTTTAATACCACCACCAGTTGATGTTGAACCTGCACCAATTAGCATTAAAAGCATCAGAACTAATAAACCAGGCTCCGTAAATGCGCCGATATTGACACTATTAAAGCCAGCTGTACGTACTGTTGCTGATTGAAAGAATGCTGCAAGCCATTGACCAGAAGTATTTAAGCTACCTAATGTTTGCATATTATCGTGTTCAAGCAACCAAATCATTATTGTGCCAACAAGTAATAATATTGGTGTCGCAATAATCATTATTTTTGAATGCAGTGATAAAAAATGAAAACCACGATGTGAATTTCGTTGTAAATCTGAAATAACCGTAAAGCCTAAACCCCCGAGAATAAAGAGCATAGCAATAGTAATAATCACTAAAGGATCATCAACATATTGGGTTAAATTATCAGAAAATAGTGAAAAACCCGCATTATTAAACGCTGATATTGAGTGGAAAACAGCCGTAAATAGGCCTTTATCCCATCCCATCATTGGTACCCAACGCAGTGATAGAAAAAATGTACCAATCAGTTCACAGACAATAACGAAAATGATGATGTGTTTAACCAGTAAACGTATATTGGTGAACTTTTCTTGCCCGAGTTGCTCTTTTGTTAGCGATTGTTGACGTAGACTAACGCGTAGGCCAAACATATATAACAAAACAGCAGATAAGGTCATTTGTCCAAGGCCACCAATCTGCATCAAGATCATCAATAATACTTTACCACTGGTCGTAAAGTGGGTGCCAGTATCAACAACTCCAAGTCCTGTAACACTAATCGCAGACGTTGCCGTAAAAAGCGCATCAACAAAACTTAAGCCGGATACAGAAAATACCGGTAAGGTTAATAAAATGGCACCAGGGATCAAAATCGCCAAAAAACTAAAGATAATGATTTTGGGTTCAGACCAACGTTTATTGCGCTTGTCTGTTTTTATAGGGACATACATAGCCCGATTAGGGATAAAACTCATAACTTTCTTAATGTTTCTGATAATACGTCTTCAGGGCCAGTAATAATTAAAATATCACCAACTTGCATTTCCATATCCATATCAGGAGCTTTGCGTACCTCTGGACCACGTTTAAGGGCCAGTACTTGGGTTTCATCGCTGCTTGCACAAGGATGTTGTGAAAGAGGTTTACCCATATTTCGTGCTGTTACTACAACTTCAGCTAAAGAAATGCCACTGCCAAGTTCTGAAAATTCAAATACACGTTTATCTAACATGTTGCGAGCAATACGAATGCCCATATCACGTTCTGGTCTTATGATTTTATCAGCGCCAATTTTTGAAAGGATTTTACAATGTGGGGTATCTTTGGCTTTGACCCAGACAGTTTTAACACCAGCATCTTTTAATAATAGTGTGGTTAAGATATTCGCATTGATATCGTCACCAATAGCAACCATTACTAAATCATAATCATCAAGTTTTAGTTCTGCAATGGTTGCTTCGTTTGAACAATCAGCAACGACAGCTTGTGTGGCAATATCTGCTGCTTGGCGAACACATGTTTCATTAACGTCAATAGCTAATACTTGTGCTCCACGCTCGCTAAGTTCTTCACATAGCGACATACCAAATCGGCCAAGGCCAATTACAGCAAACTGCTTATCTTCAGGATTCATTTTTTTTCCCCACATTACTTTTGAGTAATGCTTTATTTGTTTTGTTGTTGATTGTAAAAACATTGAATTAACAAATTAGCGATTTCTATGCTACTGAGTATCCATTTCGTTAAGTCATTTTTATTATGACGATGCACATAGAACCATCAAATTCCGGTTAGGTATAATTCTCGGATATTGCTCGCATTTTATATGTAATTCAAGTTAATGAGTTTCTGGTCTCATGGGTATTTTATTACAATCAAATAACATGCCAATCGTAACTATATGATTAAATGTGTATTTTATTGTATCGGTCGAAATATAAACAATAATAGCATTGAAAATAGTAATCTTATATTTAGCTCTAATTGTGTTATTCACTCAATATATGCTGAATTATCAGCCGATATTGTATGTCTATATTGCTTGTATAAGTCACAAATAGCGTTATTTATATATAGACAAAATAAACCTAAATAACCATTATTTTGTCAATAATTGGTCAGGGATTCGAATAAATAATAATGATATTAGCGTATTAATGCGTTGTTCGACAAATATAAGCCATTGCTCTAGCAACAATAAAGCCAGAGATTAATCCACCGGTATTGGCTACCAGATCGAGCCATTCGCCATAACGATTAACGTAAGGTTGAATCAACTCAATAGCGCCACTCCAACAAAAGAAAAAAACAGCAATCGCTAACCATTGCTTAGGTTTAACAAAAGCGACGGCAAAAATTAAAGCAGCGTAAGCAATGAAATGATGGGTTTTATCTGTACCAGCAACAACGGGTAATTCAGCTTGAGGAGTTAAAGATAAAACGGTAATAAGAATGAGTATGAGTAAGCTGATTAACTTCCAGTAGGCATGAAAAAATTGGCTAAAGCGTGACATCATAAATAACTCTCTTTAATAAAGGTAAAGGCGCAAATTATATCGATGACGATCCGTGTTAACAACAGCAATACTAACTGATAACTGCTTGATGATGGTTGAAATAATAACCATTTAAGATTTATTTATACTAATGTTAATTATAATTGAATAGAGATGGGCGATAACAACATTCTATGATGCATCATTGCCTTTAATATTATAAGTAAAGTTGAGTACGTCATGGCTAAAGTTCATATTTCTCAATTGCATCATACCTTTCAGAGAGCGTTGACTGATATGGTGGCAGGTGAGGCGATAGAAGCCAGAACATTTAAAAAAGATCGCGGTATTGTGGTGTTAAAGCAAGATGCAGATCATTTTATTTTTAAGCAATTTGGTTTCGATAATAAAACACTCGCTTTTGATAGCGTGAGCTTATTAAAGCAACTCAAAAAAGCCATTGCAAAAGAATTTCCCCGTAGCAATATGGCATGGATTGTCCATTTTAAAGGTGTGACTTCAATCGAGACACTAAGTACTGATCATACTCCTCAGCCAAGTTTGTTTTAATTACAAGTTTGTTTGAATTAAAAGGCACTTAGTTGTTTACTCAAGTGCCTTAATTTATATAAAGGTAGATACAAACCGGCTTATAAGGCTGCTTTTATCCATACCATACGGTGATCTGAAGATACGTCTTTTCCTGCGCCTTTTTTGCCAATGCGCACATCGTTAACAAGTAATCTACCTTGTTCGTCATGCGCAGGCCAATATACGCCAGAATCAGTAATACTAAGATTATTTGATGGAATAGCATGGTCGACTTGTAAACCAAAGTTACTGGTTAAACGATTTGGGTAAGGGTTATCTTGATGACATTCGCCATCACTAAAGCAAGTTTCAGCCCCTAAACTACGAGGAGTCTGTTCACCGTCTGTCGCTATTTGGTTAACACGATGGTGGTTTAATAAGCTTTCAATTGTTTGGCGGTAACCGTCACCGGCATAAGGATCAGCATTTAAATCACCAACAATCACAAACTTTTCATTTTCTGCAAGGCCACCGGTTGTACCTTTATCATCGTAAATAAAGTCGCCGTGGGTAATGTAATTATTCCAAAATTGAATCTCATCGCGGTTTTGCATTTTATTCTTTTGAGTCACCGTATCAAATACTGGTGGTGTTGGATGTGACATCAAAATATGAATGGTCTGCTCGCCATTAGCGGTTGGAATAATGATCGGTGCATCAACGTGATTTTTTGATGATAAGCGTAGATTATTCCATTCAGTAGGGGTGTACCAGTCATCACCACACGCCATACCTTTAGGTATTTTATTTTCAGGATCATTACAATTGGTGATTTTGGGCATTTCTGCTGAAGGAAGATCTTTCCATTTAAAGTTTTGGAAGGTACGAGTATTAGCTGTGTCGATTTTATATTGTGACATCAGAGAAAATCCGTATTGACCGTGATATAGACCAAATCCCCAGGCATCGTTGGGACCTGAATTTACTTTTCCATCGTTATTAAGATCAAAGCCACTCATTAAACCTGTATTGGTTGCATAGCTTTCAAGGAACGGGTATTTGATTGGTTTTAGCGTATCACCACCATCAATGCTATTTGGACTTTGACCAATAGAGAGATAATTATCTTGGAAACCTGTCAGTGCAGCAGTATTTTCACCTGTGCCATCATTATTAAACTCAGCTAAAAGAATGACATTAGGGCGTTTGGTTTGGATAATTGCAGCAACGTTACGGATTTGAATAATTTTAAGGGCTTTTTGTTTTTGTTCTGGAGTAAGAGTATTGTCATTAAAGCCTGTAATTAATGCTTGTTGCTCAACTGGAGAGGTTTGCATTTCATCAACGAGTTGCTCAAAGCTAGTGCGATCAAATGACAGATTAAAGGTAGCGATCGTGACATCCTTTGCCACGGGTTTAACGCTATTTGTATTATGACTATTACACCCACCTAATAGTGCTGAAGTAATAGCAATAGCAGCAAGACTTTTAATTAATTTCATCCGTAATCTCAGTTAATTCACAACAACTATCATTAGTTAGCTCAGAATTATACTGATAGATTTATTATTAATAGTGATCTCAACGGAGTTTTTATGTAATCAATACTGCTACAGCATCATGTTATTATTTAGTTTGGAACTAAGATCTATTTTTTACTTATGGTTGTTTATTTTCAGTTAAGCTATTAACTGTAGTTATTAATGCTGTATCAAGTTCTTCATTGGTTATTTTAGCAGTAACAAAGTCAAAATTATCATAAAAACTTGGTATTGATAGTGAGGCTTTTACTTCACCAGCAAAATACGGTGCAGAAGTAACGGCAGTGGTTAATACTGTGTTTGCGCCGCCAGGGCCTGGTGATGTGGCTAGTAACACCATTGGTTTGTTTTGGTACACTTTAGCATTAATACGTGATGCCCAATCAAATAGGTTTTTATAGGCGGCAGTGTATGAACCATTGTGTTCTGCAAAAGAGATGATTATTGCATCAGCTTGAGCGATACGATCTAAAAATTCTTGCGCTAATGATGGAATACCTGATTCAGTTTCACGATCAATACTATAGAGTGGCATTTCAAAATCATTAATATCTAATACTTCAACATTCGCATTTGGAACTAATGATGCTGCATATACTGCAAGATGCTTATTAATTGATTGGCGACTGCTGCTAGCTGCAAAAGTAAGTAATTTCATGTTTAATCCCTCATTATAATTTTTGATTCGCTATATTGATTGGCTAATAACGATACCTTGTTAGTGTTGTTCCAGTGTATATTGATAGTCTAAATTAATTAATAGACCAAAAGTATTTTAACTATTTCTATATGACTAATAATAAATTATTTGATGGCATCATTATTTTTGTGCAGGTTGTTAAAAGTGGTGCTTTTAGTTCAGCAGCTGAAGTGCTTGGGCATTCAAATTCACACATTAGTAAAGAAATTAATAAATTAGAAGCACGCCTCGGTGTACGATTGCTTAACCGTACAACACGCTCATTGGCATTGACTCCTGAAGGGGAGGCTTATTACCAAGAATGTACACAATTAATTATAGATGCAGAGCAAGCATTAGGGCTTATTTCACAAGACAGCTTAAATCCAAGAGGCACGCTTAAAATAAGTTGTCCGGTATGGTTAGGAACTCAATATTTACAGCAGGTATTTAGTGACTATTTAGCCTTGTATCCTGATATGCAATTAGATATTGATTTAAATGATAAAACGGTTGATGTTGTTGCTGATGGTTATGATCTAGCTATTCGTGCATCAGTTGCATTAACTGAATCAAGTATTATTTGCAAACGTCTTTTTAGTAGTCCGATATGTACCGTCGCTGCGCCAAGCTATTTACAAAAATTCGGTTTGCCAAAGCATCCTGCGGAACTGATTCATCATCAGTGTTTATGTTATAGCAATCTTAAAAAATCAAACCAATGGCAATTTACAGCGGTTGATGACAAGCCGTTTAATGTTGATGTACAACAAAAGTTACGATGTAACAGTGCACCAATGATGGTTGCTATGGCTGTAAATGGTGTAGGAATTTGCCACATCCCTCAGTTTTATATCGAATCAGAAGTAAAAAAAGGAGAGTTAGTGGCGTTATTGTCTGAATATGATCGTACATTAGTAAATGTGTATGTTGTTTATCCTAGTCGAAAACATTTATCAGTAAAAGTGAGGCGATTTATTGATCTGTTGGAGTTAAAAACAAGCAGGTAGTTGTTTTTTTAGTATATTGTCGTAAAAATTTACATTTTACATCTTTTATTTTTACGTTTTAGTGATATTTTCTAGCTCACAACAAGTTCGCTAATAGATTATTCTAGAATAGTGATTTTTAGGAAAGGGATAACCATAATGAATAATGAAATTCGACTACGTGCTTTAGAACAAACTGATTTACGATTCATTCATCAATTAAATAATAACCGTGCCATTATGTCATACTGGTTTGAAGAGCCGTATGAGTCATTTTATGAGCTGGAAGAGCTTTACCGTAAGCATATTCATGACAGCACTGAGCGACGTTTTATTGCTGAAAATAATGATAAAGAATCGATTGGTCTGGTTGAGCTCGTTGAGATCAACAGCATTCACCGTAGTGCAGAGTTCCAGATTATTATTGCACCTGATTTTCAAGGCTGTGGTTATGCGCGTGCATTAATTAATCGTGCTTTAAATTATGCCTTCACGATTTTGAATCTACATAAAGTGTATTTACACGTTGCGACTGAAAATGAAAAAGCGATTCATTTATATGAAGAGTGCGGTTTTATTGAAGAAGGCCATTTAGTGAAGGAAATCTTCATTAACGGTCAATATACTGACGTGAAGCGCATGTATATGTTGCAAGACGAGTATATCGCTAGTCGTAACAAATAATAAAATACCCTGACAGTGCAGTACTGTCAGGGTAATTATTTTTAACCTATTACTAATGCCTTAAGCTTCGGGTTATTGGTTAGATTGCCTATTTTTTATGCTGTTTCATGTGGGTATGAGGTGGAGGTATTGCTAGATTGCCAACGAGGATACTTTTTCATTATTTGTGAAAAAATAGGATCTTGATAATGCATCTCTAACCAAGCCTGTAATCGAGGGTAGGGAGCATGACGGAACCATTGCCGTTCAACATGAGAAAACTGACGAATAAAAGGTAAAATTGCATAGTCAGCAAGGCTTGGATTATCACCCATAAAGAAACGGTGTTTGTTAAGACGATCTTCAAGATCATCAAGAAAAGAACGACATAAATTACGATAAATAGTGATATTCTGATTATGGTAACGAATATCCGCTTTGTAGTGTTCAAGTGCAGCAATATATTTACAGTCATTACGAGCGATAAGATTGATCATATCAGTAAATAAATGACTGCTATCTGCTAAGAGTATATTTTGAGGATCATGTTGGTTTAGCGCCCAAATCATAATATTCAGACTTTCATCAATATAATCACCATTATTTAATACTAAAAGAGGGACAGTGCCTTTTGATGTTACTGCCATCATTTCGATGGGCTTGTCTTTTAGGGATATATCACGAATTTCCACGTCTTGTTCTGCCAAACGTAAACCTAAACGCGCTCGAATAGCATAAGGGCATTGACGTAAACTATATAATATTGGTTTTGTCATCTGATCCCTCCCAAAAATTCTGTCCTTTAATGATAATTAAGTTTAGTACATATTCTTAATAATAAGATATCGACTGTGATTTTAATGCGATGGAGAACAAAATAATGCTGTTCTAGATAGTATTGCTATGAGTATATTAGGTATACAGTTTGATAGATTTTATACAAGAAGATGACCAACCTATGATGACATCAGTTGCAAAACTTGAACATTACCGCTTATGCCAGCATCAGGCTTTTATGCGGCAACCTATGCCGTCTCTAGATAGTCGTATTCGTGAGTTAAAAAAATTAAAGCAATTGATAATCCAAAATCAGTCACAGATTTGTCAAGCAATAGCCACTGATTTTGGCTGTCGTTCGGCTAGTGAAACAGCTCTTCTTGAAATATTTACTTCTTTAGAATCAATTAATGATGCGATTAAGCGTTTGCCAACATGGATGCAACCGCAGCGACGGCATACATCGTTATGGTTTAAGCCTGCAAAGAATAAAGTTATTCCACAACCACTGGGTGTAGTCGGTATTATTGTGCCGTGGAATTATCCACTATTTTTGACGATTGCGCCGATGGTTGCAGCATTAGCTGCGGGTAATCGTGTAATGGTGAAAATGTCAGAAAATTCAAAGTCTTTGTGTCAGTTATTACAGCAATTGTTTGGTCATGAATTTAATGAGGAGCAAATATGCATTATTGCCGAAGAGGGACACACCGGCATCGCTTTTTCACAGCTAGCGTTTGATCATCTGATTTTTACGGGCTCTACTGCGACAGGTAAAGCTGTTATGGCGGCAGCCGCAACTAATTTAGTACCTGTAACGTTGGAACTTGGCGGTAAATCACCGGTTATTTTGGCTGATGATTATGATCTACATACGGCTTTATCACGTATTCTTGGCGGTAAGGTTTATAACAGTGGTCAAACTTGTGTTGCGCCTGATTATTTGTTGATCCCTGAAGGGTCAGAAAATGAACTGATTAAACACGCGCAATCAATCATGGCGCAACGGTTTACCGATATTCAGCATTCTGATTATACCTCAATTATTGATGATGCTGCTTTTGCTCGTTTGTGCGATACCGTCAAAGATGCACAGCAGCAGGGCGCAAAGGTAATTAATTTAATTCCTCATTCAGTTCCTGATCCACAACTTCGCAAATTTCCGTTACAACTTATTTGTCAGCCAACAGATACGATGGTAGTTATGCAACGTGAAATCTTTGGACCATTATTACCAATAGTGACCTATAAGAACCTTCAACAAGCATTGGATTATATTAATGTTCGAGAGCGTCCATTAGCATTGTATTTATTCAGTAATGATAAAGCAGTACAACAGCAAGTATTAGACCAAACACGTTCAGGTGGGGTTGCATTGAATGATGTTATGTTACATGTCGCGCAGGATGATTTACCTTTTGGTGGTATAGGTCACAGTGGAATGGGGCATTATCATGGTCGTGAAGGTTTTGAACAATTGTCCAAAATGCGCCCTGTAATGCAACAAGCAGCGTTGAGTTCAACTAAGTATCTTTATGCACCGTATGGAAAAATAGGTAAGCGATTGATTAACTTTATTATAAATAGAAAGCTATCTCGATATGAATGAGCAAAAAACAATAACATATGTCGGATTTTGGCCACGAGTATTAGCCAGTTTAGTTGATACAGCAATTGTCGCTTTAATTACAGCGCCACTTATGTATCTTGCGTATGGTGAAATGTACCCATCAACCGATAGTTTTGCTGTTGGGCCGATGGATGTAATGATTAATTACTTATTGCCGTTTGTTGGGGTGATTTTATTTTGGATTTATAAATCAGCCACACCAGGGAAAATGGTTATTAAAGCACAGATAGTTGATGCTAATACTGGTAATAAACCCAGCGTGAAGCAATCGTTGATACGTTATTTAGGCTATTTTGTATCAACCATTCCTTTTGGACTTGGTTTAATGTGGGTTGGCTGGGATAAAAGAAAGCAGGGTTGGCATGATAAATTAGCCGGTACTGTTGTGGTTAAACCGTAGCAATAAAGCGACCCAAAAAAACGACTGGCGTAATACAAGAAAGCCCTTGCTGTGATTAAACAGCAAGGGCTTTCTTTATTCTCAATACAGTAAGAATTACTTCTTAGTGTAAGCTGAGATGATCACCATTTGCACACCGTCAGCACGACCTTGGATGTGAAGTGGGTTATCAGTCAAGCTGATGTTACGTACTGGCGTACCACGCTTGATAACCATGCTTGAACCTTTAACTGGTAGATCTTTAATGATAGTTACGCTATCACCAGCTTGAAGGATGGCACCGTTTGCATCACGGGTAGGGATTGAAGCTTGTTCTTCTTCAACAAGACCTTTTTCAGCCCATTCTTTCACGTCATCTTCTAAGTACATCATATCAACTAGGTCCATCGCCCAGTCAGTTTTAGCAGAAAGACGCTTAAGCTGGCGGTAAACCATAACTTGAACAGCAGGAACTTGACTCCACATGGTGTCGTTTAGACAACGCCAATGGTTTTCGTCAGTTGTTTCTGGATTCTCAAGCTGACCACGGCAAGTATCACAAAGTAGTACACAGCAACCCGCGCTCTTGTCTTCAGAAGCAGGAACAGCGTATACCGCTAGATTATTTTCAGAAGAACATAGCTCACATTTTGATTCGCTACGCGTTTTTAATGCTTGTTCGATAGTCATGGGAATTGTCCATTGATTTATTGTGCCAATATTATGCCGTTCTATTGTACAGAAGAAAAGCAAACATGTCCCTGATCACGAAATTTATAGTACAACAGACTGTTTAATATTCATCTGTCTTTATTTGGTTAACTTAATAGATCGAATAACGTTTCATATTTAACAATATAGACATGTAGATACTAATAAGATAGCGCGTATTAGTCATATAACACGATAGGTAATATGTGGCGCAGTTACATCAAAAAATGAAGCCTATCGCAGTGTGTTAGTTTCGATCAGCGCATAAACCATGATAGAGGTAAGCTATAGCGATTATTATTAATTCAAAGGAAAACAAGGATGTTCCAGTATAAATACAGTGCTTTGATGTTAGCTATTGTTGCTAGTATGAGTTCTCCCGTATATGCATCATCAAATATTGTTTCGCCGTATGTAGTTGGTGGCGATGATGTTGATAGTAATACCCCTGCAAGTGAAAATTTTATGGCATCATTGCGAAATAATAAAGCAGGAGAAGAGCCATTTTGTGGTGCAACGATTATCAATAAGCAGTGGGTATTAACCGCAGCCCATTGTGTTGTTGATGGGGATGGTAAAAATGCAGTGGTGATGGCTCCTTCTGATATTACGATTACCGCAGGGTTACTTGATAATAGCTACCCACAAAAAAAACATCTATTTTCAGCTACGCATGTGGTTATACATCCTGATTATAGTCCGATAGCTGTGATAAAAAAGACAACAGTTAATGATCAAGTGATTACTGAAATTGTTAGTTCGGTACTAGATAATGATGTTGCTCTAATACGGGTAGACCGTGAGTTTATTGATTTAGGTGAAGTTACATTAGCAACATCATCGCAATCACAGTTGATTGAGCAACGCTTAAAAACAGAATGGGAAGTGGCTAATGATCCTATACCTACAGACCATCGTCCTGAAAATATTACTGTCTTAGGATGGGGAGCAACGACAGTAGAGGGAAGTAAACCATCACCAACTCTAAAGCAGGCAAAGCTGAGCTTTTTCCCTATAGATTTGTGTTACGAGCGTATTGAGTCTCATGATAATCCGGGCTTAATTATTAATAATCCTGTACTTGGAGATTTAACTAAATTATGTACTTTGCCTCCTGTTGTTATTGCCGATGCTACTGGTGCTGACGCTTGTAAAGGTGATAGCGGCGGTCCTATTTTTGCCACTGATAGTGACGGTAATCAGTTGCAGGTGGGTATAGTCAGCGGTGGTACTAACGGTGATCCTGTTTGTGGCTCAATGACACGTCCTGGTTTTTATGCTCGTGTCGGTAATTATACCGATTGGATTGCAGATAACAGTAGTAAAGTGCCAGCGAATCCAATTACGCCACCAGATTTCATTATTGATCAAGATGATGGCGGTACAGGCGGTGGCGGTACAGGTGGTGGCGGTACAGGCGGTGGCGGTACAGGCGGTGGCGGTACAGGCGGTGGCGGTACAGGTGGTGGCGGTACAGGTGGTGGCGGTACAGGTGGTGGCGGTACAGGTGGTGGCGGTACAGGCGGTGGTGATGAAGACTGTAATGACAGCCTTTCAGCTAACAATTGTAATATAGGTAAAGATCGTGATGGCGGCGGTAGTTTTGGTTTTATTGGCTTATTAATGCTTTTTAGCAGTGCATTTTTTAGACGTTTAAGTGTTTAAATAGCACAAAAATAGTAATAACAATACGATTAAACTGTTACAAACAGCTAGATTTAGAGTGATGTATATGGAAATCTACTTTATTGGTGGGTTTCCATTTTTTTTTCAATGTAAACAATGTGATGCTATAAAACCACTGAAATTATAATCCGTAGCAGTATTCTTTTTATCCTATTTAAATTTTGGGAATGTAATGCTGGTATATTTATAAAGCACAGAATTATTTAATGTATAAGTAGCATTTTATTAACAAATGATATGTTTTTAAAAATGAAATAAATTAATAAAAGTGTTTATTTATTGAGCTACCATATGTGTAAGCAATAGCTCCATTTATTTTTATTGTTTAAAATCAATTTGTTAATGTGTTTTTTCATAGTCGGTTATATTATCTGAATTAATAACACTATGTTTTATTAGTTTATCCCCAAAAATGTGTTTATCCACAGAAGCTGTGCATAACTCTGTGGGAAATGCGCTAAAGCTAGATTTGGTGCAGTCTCTGGCAAAGTCAACATATAGTTAATTGAAATTTGTTAATAACGATAAATTTATTGATTTAGTTCAATGATCAAACAGAAAGGCTATTTTCTGTATTTGGGATTAAAATAAAGTTTAATATTTAAAATATAAAACTATAACCAAATCGTTATTAAACGCTAAATGTTGAAATAGTGTTTCTAATATAATGAAATCATCATTCGCTAGCGAAATAATTTCTTATTAACGACAAGCTTGTATGTCTTATAAAAATATAGAAGTAAAATAGTGTGATCTATGTATTGAAATGACTGATATTTTTTTATTTTGAGTGCCGAAATAATTATATTTAGCGACTATCCATTATTGATGTAGTTATTGGTAGTGGTTTCATTTCTTTAATAATAGAGCGCGGTATGTCATTTTCAATTGTTCAACGTACCATTGCTGGATTTACGTTAATGCTAGTGCTTATTCTCATTATCGGTGGGGTAAGTTATGGTAATACGGATAGAATCCACAGTCGATTACAGCACGTTACTGAAATATCAACACCGATGGTGATCTCTGCTAGTCAACTATTAGCAAGTCTGCGAGAAAATCAGTTAACAGTGATTGATTATCAAACGACAACCAATATTGATTTATTAGCGCTAAAAAAAGTGGATGTTCAAAAAGCGGAACATCGGTTTCGATTATTAGAGCAACAAGCTCAAAATTACGCTACTGATCAAAAAGCACAGGCTGAATTAGCAACGGCACTATCGGCAGCAAATACTTTTTTTACGTCATCAAATTCTGCCATTGAACGTTATAACCAATGGTTAGGGGTTAAACGTCAGCATCAACGATTAAATCTTGAATTTATTCATCTAGAAGATACTTACCAATCAGCAGCTAATTTACTTATTCAAAGTGCTAGTCATAAACGCTCATTACGCAATAGAGCGGAATTGATCACCAGTGGTATTAGCCGTGATTTAAAAAATGTTCGTCGAGCAAATCCGCAAACAGATCTTAAAGCGCTATCGAAAGTATTAACCAAAGATATTGAAATGGCAAAGCAAGGTATTGCACGTATTGATGTCGCTAAAGATGTAAAAGCACGTTATAGCAAAAATCTAAACCGTGTTTATGAGCTGACATTAGGGGAAAATAGCATGCTTGCGGTGATGGAAAAACAACATCGCCTAGCCACAGAACTCGCGGCATTAAATGAAAAATCAAATCAACAAGTAACCGTAACGCAACAAGCATTAACAGCATATATGGAATACGCTCAAGCGAATGCTAAAGCAAGCCAACATGCTGCTGATGACGCTGCAAAGCAAGCGACATTAAGTATTATTATTGCTGCTATTATTTCTGCTGTCATTGCATTAGTTGTCGCCGTGACGACTGCGAAAAGTATTCATACGCCTTTAGTTAAGATTAATGCAGTATTAAAGAAAATGACTGCTGGTGATATGACACAACGGACAAATTATCAATCACGGTGTGAATTTGGTGCATTATCACGTTCAATTGATCAATTATCTGCAAGCATGGCCGAGATTTTAACCCAGATAAATGTTGGCTCTACTCATTTAGTGGAAGAAGCAACCAAGACAGCACTTACTAGCGAAAAAGCCATGAATCGTGTTGAAGATCAAAAGTCTCGAACTGATCAAGTTGCAGCGGCTATTTCAGAATTAGAAGTTAGCGCCAAAGAAATTTCACGCTCTTCAGAACAAACGGTTGAAGAAGTAAATGAAGTTAACCAAGCTGCGCAACAAGGACGAGAGTTAGTGTTAACCAGCCGTACTATCACCGAGCAACTTGCGGTTGAAATGACAGAAGCTGTAGCTATTACTCAAAAGTTATCTGAATTTTCTAAAAATATTGGCAGTATTTTAGGTGTCATTCGTAGTATTGCAGAACAAACTAATCTGTTAGCCCTAAATGCTGCAATTGAGGCCGCGCGCGCTGGCGATCAAGGTCGCGGATTTGCTGTTGTTGCCGATGAAGTAAGAGCACTTGCTAATCGCACTCAACAGTCAACGGAAGAAATTCAGCAAATGATCACTAATTTGCAGCAAAACGCGTTGCAAGTATCGCAAGTGATGACCCGTTCACAAACACAAACTGAGCAATGTGTTGAACAAGCTCGCTCAACAGATATTGCGTTACAAACCATTGCTGAGCGAATGCATCTTATTTTAGATATGGCTATTCAAGTAGCCCATGCGACAGAAGAACAAATTTCTGTGAGTCAAGATGTGTCGGAGCATATCAATGGTATTGCGGCTGTGGCATATAACGCAGAAAGTGAAGCGAGGGAGTCTGCACAAAGCAGCGAAGCGTTATCACAACTGGCAACTCAACAACGTCAATTGATTGAACGCTTTAAGGTCTAATTATGCAAACTTTCTCAGTATCTAAATATGCACGTAACTCTCTTAAAACGCTAACAAAAGTGTTTTGTTACTCAGTTTTATTCGTTCCCACTTTAGCGATAGCAAATGTACAGCCAATCAGTGGTGAGGTAGTGATCGATTCGTGGCGGAATGATAATGCTATTTGGGATCAAACCATTATTCCTGCGTTTAATAAACACTACCCAAATATTAACGTTACCTATCGTTCTCCAGCTGATCCATCGACGTTTAATCAACAGTTAAATAGTGATTTAGCTAAGGGGACGGCAGGCGATTTGATTGCGTGTCGTCCTTTTGATGGTTCATTAACATTATTTAAGCAAGGTCATTTTAGTGATATTACTGAAATGCAAGGTATGGAAAATTTTCCTAGTTTTGCATTAGGACCCTGGCAAACAGATTCTGGCGCTCAGACATTTTGCTTACCAATGGCGTCAGTTATTCATGGCTTTTTTTACAATAAAACCATTTTTTCAGATTTAAATCTGCAAGTGCCAGCTACAACCACTGAATTTAAACACGTACTTGAAAAAATTAAAGCCAGCCAACGTTATGTGCCGCTAGCATTGGGCACCAAAGACAAGTGGGAAGCCGCGACAATGGGGTTTCAAAATATTGGACCTAACTATTGGCAAGGCGAAGATGGACGCTTAGGATTAATCCAAGCGCAACAACGTTTTACTGATACTGCATATCTTAATGTATATCGTGAATTGGCAAGTTGGAGACCATATTTAGGTAATAATTATCAGCAGCGTAGCTATGCCAATGCTATTGAGTTATTTAAAACGGGTAAAGCAGCTATCTATCCAACAGGATCGTGGGATATTTCTACTTTTGCTAATAGCGTTGATTTTGGTGTATTTGCTCCACCTGTGGTTAATAAAGGCGATGAGTGTTACATCAGTGATCATACTGATTTAGGCATGGGCTTAAATAGCGCATCAGAAAAAAATGCCGCCGCAACTGTATTTTTACAATGGATGACCACTGCTGAATTTGCTGAATTACTAACGAATGCGATACCGGGATTTTTTTCATTATCAAATCACTTTTTTGATGTTCAACATCCAATAGCAAATGAAATGATGACATGGCGTAACAACTGCGACTCTACGATCCGTAACTCAGCGCAAATATTGTCACGTGGTACACCTGATTTTGAACTGCAATTATGGGAAACCAGTGTTGAAGTGTTAAATGGTACCATGACCCCAGAAGAGGCTGTAACGACGGTTCAAATAGGGTTAAATAGTTGGTATCAACCACAACGAGATGCCAAAACGTTAGCCGAAATGTGTCAAGCGATTACCCCTATGGCAGCATCCGTTCAGCCATCAATGATCACTGATCCTAGCTTGTAGCTCAAACGTATTTAAATGCATCACTAATCAGCACCTTAATCTAAATATTAACGAGAATGATGAGCTGATTGTTGATGCATGGTTGATATAGGTATATTAAGCATATTACTATGCCGATGTTTTCTTTTTGGATGATAGATTGTGTCAAAGATATTAGTTGTTGATGATGATATTCAGTTGTGTGAATTACTGACAGAAGTGCTTGAGGATGAAGGCCACGATGTGAGTTGTGTTCATTGTGGTGAATCAGCGATTGAGTATCTGCAAAATAAAGGTGTCGATTTAGTTTTACTTGATGTCATGTTACCTAATCTCGACGGTATGCAAGTCGCACGACGCATTTGCCAACGGTTTGCGACCCCGATCTTAATGCTAACGGCATTAGGTGATGAAGCAACCATGCTCGATGGATTACAGGCTGGAGCAGATCACTTTATTACAAAACCGTTTAAAGTACCTGAATTACTGACACGGATCAGTGCGATTTTACGCCGAGTTGGACTTGAGCGACAACGACATCAGATCCGTTCTGGTGCAGAAAACATGGCAGCAGAAATGTCGCGTTTACCATTAACCAGCACTGAAGCTGAATTGTTAGAATATTTAATTAAACATGACGGTATTGTGGTCTCAAAAGCTGAACTACAACAGCAAGTTCTAAAAAAAGAACTGAGTCCTTTTGACCGTAATTTAGATATGCATATCAGTAATATACGCCGTAAAATCGTGTTGGCTGGAATGTCTAAATTGCACATTAAAACGGTACGAGGCCGTGGTTATAGTTACACCGAAAGTGTTAATCAATAATTAAAAGGATCATGGTGTGGAAAGCCTTTCTCAGCGTAAAGCATGGTATAAACCGCATCAACAGCATGGTCTGGTTATGCGGCTTTTTTCGTATTTTACCGTAAGTTTATTATTAATATTATTATTGCAAAATTTAGCTGAAATAGCGTTAGTTAAAACGCTGTTACATGTGCCAAAAAACGTCCAACAAAAAATATTGGTAATGGCGGATGAAGCTCAGCAACTTATTGATAATGGAAATAAGCAGCAACTTAGTGAGTGGGAAAACAAGCAGCCTTATTATTTATTTGTATTAGACAAAGATCAGCATGAAATGGGGACGAGAAAGATGCATCCCCATTTTGAGTTTAAGCTAAACTTTGCGCGTAGTATTAATGCGCTATTAGATTCTCGAGTAAATCAACCTATCTTTGCGATCCCATTAAAAGATGGCAATCAATTAATGGTACAACTGCCACATCAATTGCATCCTGCTAAATACTTTTCATTTTATTTCGGGCTGATTCAAGTTGTGATCGCTGTCTTAATTTTGTTTATGTTTTCATTTCTTATTGCTCGATATTTACAACGGCCATTAAATACTTTGCAAGAGGCGAGTCGCAGCTTGGCTAATGGTGATTTTTCTGTAAGGGTCGCTAATACTGTTAAAGATAGTACTGTTGAATTTAAATCTCTTGCGGCTGATTTTGATGAAATGGCAGAACAAATTCAGAGCTTGTCTGAACGGCAACGACGATTAATACGTGATGTGTCGCATGAGTTACGCACACCATTAGCACGCCATAATTTATCATTACATTTAATGAGAAAGCGAGTAGCACCAGAGTTTCAGCACCTTGTTGATCGACTCGAGCATGAATCAGAAGAAATGAACCAGCTGGTTAATGAGATCCTAGAGTTCAACCAATTACAGAACACCACTGAAAATGTTAATTTAATCCCCGTTGATGTCGAGAGTTTATGCTTAACCACGGTACCTGATACCAAAACATTGCTTGGAAAACAGCAAACATTTATTACCGATATTGATAATAATATGCCTTTAGTAATGGCTGATAGCCGCTTGGTTGTTCGCGCTGTAAATAATTTATTAGGCAATGCGATTAAATATGCCGGTGATCATGCTCAAATAAGCTTAGTTTCAAGGCTGGTGGTTGTAGATGGCAAACAATTTGTACAATTAAGTGTTGAAGATGATGGACATGGTATTGCTGAACAGCATCTAAAGCGTATTTTTGATCCTTTTACACGTATTGAAGGTGCAAGAGATAAGCAATCTGGCGGATACGGGCTTGGTTTAGCCATTGTTAAAGAAGCAATGTTGGTTATGAAGGGGAGCGTTCATGCTGAAAATCGTCATCCTCAAGGGTTATCAATTCAATTGTTATTACCAGTAATGAATAACTAATGATAAAACATAAATAGCTATTATTTAGAACAGATCACATAAAAGTGTATTCTTTAGGAAAAGTAGATTAAAAATATCGATATTAATCTACTTTGTCGATTTGGTGGTTAAGTATCATTCGATCAAATAAGGTTTAGCTCAATATTATTATTAAAAATATATAATTAGCTTTTTTTTGCTATAAACAAATCAATACATATTTATATACCGCATTGATTTAAATCAAATAAATTACTGTTATTATGATTTAACTGTTTGAATTATTCCGTAAGCGTATATATTGCGCGCGGAAGTTTTCAAAAGAGTTAATATAATGATTAATAAGAAATATCTAAAAAAAGCAATTGTAAGTGCTATCGCATTAGGTATCGTTGGTTATGGTGCAATTGTCTATACCGTACATAAAGAAGACGTTGCCTTAGCCAATAAACGCTTAACAGCATTACCACTACGTAATATCGACGATCTTTCAGCACAAGCTATGCGTTTGTTAGCTGAAAAAGGTTGTGCGGATTGTCATACTCGCAATAGTCCATTGCCATTTTATGCCAAAGTACCTGGTGTAAAACAAACTATGCAAGTTGATATCGACAAGGCTAACCAATCATTTGAGCTTGCACCTGTTGAGCAGGCAGTTATACATCATCAAGCGGTTAGCCAAGTTGCATTGGCAAAATTAGAGTATGTTATTACTAATAATTCAATGCCAATTCCTAAATATTTAGCTATCCATTGGCCATCGGCATACCTTAATAATGATGATCGACAGTTGCTATTAGATTGGATCCGTCATCAACGCCAGCAATACTATCCAAACCCAACTGCCGCACCACAATTTAAGAATTTGGCTATTCAACCAATTCATACCGTTTTCAAAACTGATCCTGCGAAAGTTGCTCTAGGTTTATCGCTTTACAATAACATTCACTTATCTGCAAACAATAAGTATGCATGTTCAAGTTGTCACTCTATTCATTCTGGCGGCACCGATAATCTACCAACCAGCTTAGGCATTAATAACCTTGATGATCCGATGAATGCACCGACAGTATATGACTCAGCATTTAATATGAGCCAATTCTGGAATGGTCGCGCGGCAGATTTAGCTGCTCAAGCTGCAGGGCCTATTTTTAATCCTGTTGAAATGGGCTCAAAAGATTGGGGTAATATTATTGCTAAACTTAAACAAGATCCGCAATTAGTTAAATTATTTGATAACTCTTATAAAGATGGTATGACCGGCGCAAATATTACCAACGCGATTGCTGAATATGAAAAAACACTGATCACGCCAAACAGTCGTTTTGACCAATATTTAGAAGGTAATTTAAGTGCACTTTCGCCAGAAGAGGTTGAAGGCTTTAAGTTATTCTTAAAAACAGGTTGTCAGACATGTCACGTAGGCCAAAGCATGGGTGGACAGTCATATGAGAAAATGGGTGTTTACAATAGCTTCTTTGGCGATATTAAAGGCAAACACCTTGAGGGCGATAAAGGTCGCTATTTAGTGACTCATGATAAGAAAGATATGCATTACTTTAAAGTGCCAAATTTACGTAATATTGCTATTACAGGGCCTTATTTCTCTGGTGGTCGTGCAGCAACTTTATCAGAAGCGGTTAATGCAATGGCAAAATATCAATGTAATACTGATTTTACGCCAAAAGAAACCAAGGCGATGGTTGCTTATCTAAAAACACTGACAGGTCAGTATCAAGGTAAAACATTAACCAACCCTAATTGTCATGATATAAATGGTCAACAAGTGTGTAATAGCGCAAAAGATCAAGTTTGGAAGCAAGTAACCGGGCGTAAACTACCAACTGAGCAAGCAGATTAAATTTTACTGTTATAACGCAGTAAGCGCTGAAAATTAGCTTTATTGCAGCCATACTTTTCGTGTGAAAGTATGGCTGTATATACTTACTGTGTATATGTTATCGGTTAGGGCTGCTTTTCTAAATCCATCACTTTACAACGTATTGTTAAAGTATTAATAGCGGCACCTGAAGATAGGCTACGAATAAAATCAAGCGCTTTTGCTAAATCTTCTGTATCAATCTTTAGATTATTATCAATACGACCATCATTGGTCATGTCTGTATTTACTACGCTAGGGCACAAACAACAGACTTTCACACCAAATGGTAACAGTTCATGATAGAGCGATTGGGTATAACTAACAATGGCTGATTTTGTTGCAGAATAAGCGGCAATTTTAGGAACAGGCTCTAATCCTGCGGTTGAACCTAAATTATAGATTTCGCCAGAACCTTGTTGTTTCATCTTATTAGCAACTAAATTGCAAGCCGTTATTGTTGAAAGTAAATTAATGTTTATTAACTCAGACAGTTCACATAAAGAGAGGTTAGTACCTCCAGCCTTTAATATACCTGCACTATTAACCATAACATCAATTTTTTCATGAGAAGCAATTATCGACGTAATAACGGTTTCAACATCATTGGGATGATTAAAATCGACATTTACTGCTTCTATGTTACATGATGAATATTGTTGAGTTAGTTCTGATTGTATTTTCTGAAGATTTTCTTTATGTAAAGATAATAAAATTAATGAGTAGCCTTGCTGCGCAAAATAATGTGCAATAGTTCTACCTATACCTCTGCTTGCTCCAGTAATTAAGGCGACCTTAGACATAATAACTCCATTATAATATTCCCAGTGATAATCTCTGACATTATCATTAATTTATACGTTATAAAAGTGGACGATATTTACTTCTAAATACAAGTATAAAATAGTGTGTGGTGATATATTTTATTACTGATTATTAGTTTTATAGAATTGACTAATATAATTATTAGATTATAAAGTTTTCACTTAAATATAAGCGGTTAATTAGTATTAGAGTGTTACATTATGATAGCTTTTTTCAATGTGATAATACGTATATAATAGCCATTTAAAGGCGTGTTTTACTTAAAAGGGATTGATTATGTTATGGTTTTTAATGGTTACATTACCATTAGTGCTAGCGGGTATTCATAAATTACTATTGTTATTAGATGTGTATCCGCGTAATAACAGCGTGTTTATTATTCCGATTATCATTATTTGTTACTGTATTTTTGCTGTGAGTTCAGCGTTTGATCGCGATGCTTTACCTGCGGTATTAATTGCTATCTATTATATAGCGTTAACCGCGATAACAGTAAAGGCTACCATACGCCGATAAATTAGATATTTTTATATAATCAATGTTCGATTCGTTAAATAGTGAAGATAAATAAAATGAAAAAACCGTACCCAGCTAAAACGATTCAAAATGTGATTAACAGTGCTATCTATCATTTGAATTTACGAGATCATAGTGAGCATGAACTGCGCAAAAAACTAGAAGCAAAAACAGAGCAGCAAGATTGGATAGAAACTGTATTACAACAAATGAAAGATTTTGGTTATTTAAAAGATGATCTTCCATTTGCACTGCATTTTAGTGAGAGAGCATTTTCAAATGAATACGGACAGCAATACATCAAACAAAAATTGAAAACCAAAGGTATTCCAGAAAGTATCATTGAACAAGCCTTAGCTGAGATCATCGATAAAAATCAGGTATCAGAACTTGCGATAATAACCCGTCGTCTAAGTAACTATGAGGATTTTAGCCAAACGACACAAGAAAAAGTAACCAACGATCTTACTAAGCGTGGATTTAGTTTTCAGGACATTTCAACTGCAATTTCAGAACACGCCGCCGCAGAAACATTATTAAGTAAAGCAAAAATCAAAGGCATGAATGCAGATTTAGAAACAGAAGTGTTGAAGTTAGTACGTAAGCTCAAAGGCAAAACGGTGATCAAGCAAGAGCTTAAAATGAAGCATGTTGATATTACTCATCTTGAGCAAGTACTCTACGATTTAGAGGAAGCGGGTGAGGTCGATTTTTATGAAAATTGTCAATTAGTACTGGCTAAAAAACGGTTTGATTTGTCAAATTTTAAAGATAAAAGTAAAGCCTATGCTTACTTGTCTTCAAAAGGGTATAGCTCGGATGAAATAAAAGAAGCAATGGCTGCTGCCAGTAAGTAAAGCTGCCGCACAGGCAGTGAACTTGATGGTGATAGTAATTTTGACAGAAAAGACAGGACACCCATAAATTTCATCCAATGGTTGTTCTGTGATTACATCGAGCCTAACCCCGTCATTCCCTACAGTGAATGCCCGCGAGGGCGATAGGGAATCTACTAACAGCGCGCTGAAATATCAAAGTGAAGATATGGCTCTCCAATGCTGGTGCGGCAGTGAACTAATGTTCCTCACGTAAAAACTCACGTAGGATTTTCTAAGCTGCCTGTGCGGCAGTGAACCTGTTACTCAGTATTTAAAGCGTGATGATATTTTTCTAAGCTGCCTGTGCGGCAGTGAACAAATGAGTGATAATATTCAAATAAAGCGGTTCTTTCTAAGCTGCCTATGCGGCAGTGAACCACCAAACGCCTATTTCCGTATATATACATGTTTTCTAAGCTGCCTATGCGGCAGTGAACTAATAAGTCAGCGTGTTATTCAACGTATGAAATTTCTAAGCTGCCTATGCGGCAGTGAACAGTTATATTTCATTGGTTGATGCTCGCACAATTTTCTAAGCTGCCTATGCGGCAGTGAACTAGCTTTAATCGTCGTGTCGTTGTGGCTACGATTTCTAAGCTGCCTATGCGGCAGTGAACATCCATTACCACTTGCAGGATTGTTATCCATTTTTCTAAGCTGCCTGTGCGGCAGTGAACAACATATTCCCGTTCATTTCAATGTATGGACATTTCTAAGCTGCCTGTGCGGCAGTGAACGGCAAATCTTCTTAGTTCTCCTTAAACCTCTTTTTCTAAGCTGCCTGTGCGGCAGTGAACTTAATTGTTCGTGTTGGTTGTTCAACCATTATTTTCTAAGCTGCCTGTGCGGCAGTGAACCTTTTGAAGCAACCTTTAAGCCGTCACTGTCATTTCTAAGCTGCCTGTGCGGCAGTGAACGCAGTTATCTTTAATGAAATCAACAAGTTCAGGTTTCTAAGCTGCCTGTGCGGCAGTGAATAGGATGATGCAATGTTTAAATCGTTAAGTAAGTTTCTAAGCTGCCTGTGCGGCAGTGAACGTTTGTGGAATTTGATTAACGTTGATTTGTTCTTTCTAAGCTGCCTGTGCGGCAGTGAACATTGATGATCACCATCATGAAATTACGCTTTGTTTCTAAGCTGCCTGTGCGGCAGTGAACTTTAGTTAGTTTTCATTGTATTGCTTACCAATTTTCTAAGCTGCCTGTGCGGCAGTGAACGACACGAGTCCAAGGAATCAACATTCTCTGAGTTTCTAAGCTGCCTGTGCGGCAGTGAACGTAGTTTTGAGCCTTTTTGTAGCTATCTAATATTTCTAAGCTGCCTGTGCGGCAGTGAACATAAACCTTACGTTGACAAACATCATAACTAATTTCTAAGCTGCCTGTGCGGCAGTGAACAAGGTATATTGAAAGATTTTGCGTTATCGGCTTTTCTAAGCTGCCTGTGCGGCAGTGAACATAAACCTTGTTTGGATGATTTGTTAGCAATTTTTCTAAGCTGCCTGTGCGGCAGTGAACGACACGAGTCCAAGTGAATCGACATCCTCTGATTTCTAAGCTGCCTGTGCGGCAGTGAACTTGGCTCTAAGCTAACACGTAAAGAGGTAAAGTTTCTAAGCTGCCTGTGCGGCAGTGAACCAACATCAGGTCGAGGTGATGCACTACAAATTTTTCTAAGCTGCCTGTGCGGCAGTGAACTCATCCAATGGTTCAGCGATTTTTATATGCTTTTTCTAAGCTGCCTGTGCGGCAGTGAACCCGTCAAGAAAATCCAAAAATTAAGATGATGTTTTCTAAGCTGCCTGTGCGGCAGTGAACTGAAGCACGATTAGTATAAGTTATTGCTTATAAAAGCCAAACAGTAAATTTCCATCAAAAACCCTTTTTTTTACCGATATTTTAAGTTGTTGTTTTATATGGGTGGGATGGTTAGTAAATAAAAAAGGGTATTTGTGATTGCACTCTAAACGCATTATGCGTATCTGTGTATATAATGCGTTTTTTATAGTTGGTGATTGCTATGTGCGCTAAGTCTTTCACACCGAGTGAGCTAAAAACAATTATTCATTCCAAACGTGCCAATCTTTATTATTTACAACATTGTCGTGTGTTAGTGAATGGTGGACGAGTTGAATATGTCACTGACGAAGGTAAGCAATCTTTATATTGGAATATCCCCATAGCAAACACGACAGCCATAATGCTCGGAACAGGCACGTCCATTACTCAAGCAGCAATGCGTGAATTAGCTAAAGCTGGCGTGCTAGTCGGTTTTTGCGGTGGTGGCGGAACGCCATTATTTTCAGCTAATGAAGTTGAACCTGATGTTAGTTGGTTAACACCGCAATCAGAGTATAGGCCAACAGAATATCTTCAATGGTGGGTGAGTTTCTGGTTTGACGATACCAAACGATTAGAAGCTGCGATCCTGTTTCAGAGAGTCCGATTACAGCAAATTAAAAAAGTATGGTTATCTGCAACCATGCAGCGTGATAATAATTTTATTATCGATGCTGAAAAACTAGAACATATTTTATCTGCTTTTGAAAATAAACTCAGTCATTGTCAGAACAGCACCGATTTATTGCTATTAGAAGCGACCATGACCAAAGCACTTTATAAACTTGCGGTGAATACTGTGAAATATGGTGAGTTTACTCGCTCTTCACGAGGAAATAGCACTGATATTGCTAATCGATTTTTAGATCATGGTAACTATTTAGCTTATGGTTTAGGGGCAACTGCGTGTTGGGTTATTGGATTGCCACATGGACTCGCCGTTCTACACGGTAAAACACGTCGTGGTGGTTTAGTATTTGATGTCGCGGATTTAATTAAAGATGCAACAGTGCTACCAAATGCCTTTATTGCTGCAATGGCAGGGGATGATGAGCAAGAATTTCGGCAACGATGCCTAAATGGATTTAGAAAAGCCAATGCATTAGATGTGATGATCGATGCCATTAAAGACACAGCACAAGCGGTTGCAAAATAATCAATGAATATTCTTTTAATCTCTCAATGTAATAAAAAAGCCCTTGATGAAACCCGTAAAGTGCTGGATCAATTTGCAGAACGTAAAGATGATCGCACATGGCAAACACCAATTACCTTAGAGGGTTTAAAAACATTACGTCAGTTGTTAAAGCAAACGGCTAGACGGAATACTGCGGTGGCTTGCCATTGGATTCGAGGTGCGAATAATACCGAGCTATTGTGGATTGTTGGTAATAAACGTCGTTTCAACGAACAAGGCACAGTACCCACAAATACTACCGAGCGTAATATTCTGCGTTCGGAAGATGAAAATGGTTGGCAAAGTAATTATGCGGTTGCATTAATGGCATCGCTGGCGGGTTTATTTCATGATGTAGGCAAAGCGAACTGTTTATTTCAACAAAAACTAACGGGCAAAGGTGGCATTGCCGAACCATTACGGCATGAATGGTTATCTTTGTTAGTTTTTCAGGCGTTTGCTAAAAATAAAACCGATGAGCAATGGCTAACTGAACTATCTGATTTATCACCGGAAAAAATCAGCAAGATTGTTAATGATGTGCAATATACGCCAGCGTTATCACCGTTTATTGGTTTAACAGAATTAGCGAAAACAATTGGATGGTTAATAGTCTCTCATCATCGTTTACCTACCTATCAATTGTCTGACTTTAAGCCAGCAATTGGTGATTCAAATGATTGGCTAGAACAAAAACTGTGCCCTGAGTGGAATGCAAAAAATCATAAAAATCCTGAGTTAATCACAAAAATAGCGGATAACTTTATTTTTCCACATGGCATCCCACTACAAAGTCAAACATGGCAAAACAAAGCGCAACAACTGGCAAAACGAGCATTAGCACACCCTAATCTGCGTCATTTTGGACAATGTGAGAACGCATTTCCACTGCACATGGCACGATTAAGTTTAATGCTTGCTGATCACTGTTATTCATCAAGCCAGCCAGTGATTGCTTGGCAAGATCCTCTCTATAAAGCTTATGCAAATACCGATCGTAAAACGGGGAAATTAAAACAAAAATTAGATGAACATAATATTGGAGTGGCGCAATTAGCCTATCGATTAAGTTTGGGGTTGCCTAAATTACGTTTGAGTCTACCTGCAATTACTCGGCATTCGTTATTTAAAAAACGTACCACGATCAATAAATTTCGTTGGCAAGATAAAGCCTATGATCTAGCGTGTTCTGTGCGTGATATTTCTGAGGTACACGGATTCTTTGGGGTCAATATGGCGTCAACGGGTTGTGGTAAAACCTTTGCCAATGCACGAATTATGTATGGATTAGCTAATCAACAACAAGGGTGTCGATTTAGTATTGCGTTAGGACTGCGTACATTAACCCTACAAACAGGAGATGCACTAAAAGATCGCTTAAAATTAGACTCTGATGATTTAGCGGTGCTAGTTGGATCGCAAGCAGTGAAAGATCTGCACGAAAGACAGTTCACAATTCAGCAACAAGAAAAAGCGCAGCAAACGGGCAGTGAGTCGGAAACGTTATTTTCAGAGCATATGTATGTCAGCTATGACGGTAGCCTTGATGATGGTCATCTTAGTCAGTGGCTCAAGCAAAAACCGATTATTCATAAATTGGTTAGTGCACCGATTACGGTCAGTACCATTGATTATTTAATGCCAGCCACTGAGGGGACGCGAGGAGGTCAGCAAATTGCACCGATGTTGCGTCTGTTTACAGGGGATCTGATTCTTGATGAGCCGGATGATTTTGGCTTAGAAGATTTACCTGCATTATGCCGTTTAGTCCATTGGGCGGGCATGTTAGGTTCACGAGTATTATTGTCATCAGCGACGTTAGCACCGTCATTAATTACTGCTTTATTTAAAGCCTATTGTCATGGGCGCCAACAATATAACCATAGCCACGGTATTACTGAAACAACAGTACAATGTGGTTGGTTTGATGAATTTAATGTGCAATCAGCTTGTATTGATGATGGTGATTTTAAACAACAACATACGCAGTTTATAACCCATCGCACAAATACACTAAGCCGTAAATCATTACCTTTACGTCAAGCAGAGTTAATCCATTTAGATGCGGAAAAATTAACGCAAACCGACGCAGTTAATTATCTATCGACTCATATTCAACAGGCAATTTACACCTTAGATGAACGCCATCGTCAGGTAATATCAAACGGTAAAACACTCTCGATTGGCTTAGTTAGAATGGCAAATATTGAGCCCTTAATTGCGGTGGGTGAATCGTTATTATCAAGACCAACGACTGATAATACCTGTATTCATTATTGTTTTTATCACAGCCAGCATCCGATGGCAGTAAGAGCGTATATAGAGCAACAGTTAGATGCGGTATTAATGCGCGATCCTAATAATCCACAAGCGATATTTGATGTACCACAAATTAAAACCATATTAGAGCATCACCCTCAACAACATCATATTTTTGTTGTGGTCGCTACTGCGGTGGCTGAAGTTGGGCGTGATCATGATTATGATTGGGCGGTGGTTGAACCGAGTTCGATGCGGTCGATTATTCAGTTGGCAGGGCGTATTCAGCGGCATCGCCAATCTGTACCTAATTCGCCAAATATTATGATTTTAAGTAAAAATATTAAGGCGTTATTAGGCGCAGATGTTGCTTATTGCAAGCCTGGATTTGAACAGAAAAAAGATAATGTAAACAGAGGGGTTTTACAGCTAAATCAACATGATCTTACGCAGTTATTAGCTATTGACGACTATCAGATTATCTCTGCTTATCCACGATTTATTGAGCCTAATTTGAAAGTGTTAACTTTTCCTTCATTAGAGCATCGAGCTTTAATTTTTAGTCTATTTCAAGATCCAAACAAGAAGGTCGAATACTGGTGGTTGCAACCGTATTTGCACTTGTTTGGAGAATATCAAAGCCAAACGCGGTTTCGAGATTCACGACCACAAACGGAATACCATTTCTTTATCGATAATGAAGACCAAGCATTGAGCATTAAGGTGCGTGATGAATACAGCGGTGAGTTTGTAAATAAAACTGAGTTATTTCACCTTGCAGCGATAGACAATATCGCCAGTGGTAATCATGCGTGGTTTGATTGTCAATACAGCACAGTCTATGACGGATTAAGTGACATATTTGATAAAGACAGTGAGCAGATAAGCGAGTTATTTGGCGGTATTAACCTCAATGAGTCTGATAAAACACCGTTATTTTACTACCATCCTTGGTTAGGTGTGTTTGAAGGAAAATACAGCAAATAGCTACATTTTCTTGCACTTTTTGTGAATGATTTCTAATAATTGTGCGGTGATACATATTGTGAATATATTTAACTTGATGCTTATGTTGTTAGGTTTATATTCGGCACAGGAAATCCGACTCTGGAGTTGCTATGCAAACCAAAATTAGCACATTAATTCAAGCGTATATTGAACAACGACGCCAAACAAAACTTGATGAAATCGAAAAGAAAAAGAATGTCAAAAATGGGGTGTCGGAGAGTGAATTAGCGACCTTGAATGAACAAATTCAAACAGCTTATCAAGATTTTGATATACAAACATGGCTTACCAATGCCGCAGTGAGAGCGAAACAAATTAGCTTGGCAACTCATGCGGTGAAGTTTACTCATGGTAGTGCTAAAGGTAGCAATATTTTAGCATTAGCCTCTAATACTGATGCGCTATATCTTGATTCATCCGCAATAGTTACTCCCGCAGTAGATGCGGTGGGTAATGCCGCTGCATTAGATGTGGCAAAGTTACTTCAACTTGATGATGGTGATGCCACACTTGCTGTTTATTTGTCGCAAGGGGAGGATCATGTTTTACGCCCTCTGGCAAATAGTGATGAGCAATGCCAATTATGGGCGGATGGCTTGCGTCAAGCATTAGAAGTGAAAACCCCTAGCAGTCATACTTTAGCCAAACAAATATATTTCCCTATTGGTGATAATCAATATCATCTTATTAGCCCGCTATATTCCTCTGCTTTGGCTCATGAATTATTTCATCAGGTGCAACATTCACGTTTTAGTGATGAGATGAAAGCTGCCAGAGAAGCGCGTAAGAAAAATCAATCAAGTGATATGGATGTGGTGCGTTATCCTGATTTAGCAGTCACTATTAGCGGTGGCTCAAAACCACAGAATATCTCGCAATTAAATTCAAAGCGCTATGGTAAAACTTATTTATTCCCTTGTGCTGCACCTAATTGGCAAAGCCAATACCAACCACCGATGTTTGACTCAAATTGGTTTGATAGTAGAGAAGTAGGGCGTACTACCTATTATCTGATTAAGTTATTGGCTCAGTTTTTAGTCAAAGTAAAACCTTTAGATAGCAACATTCGCATTCGTCAACGCCGTGATCAATTAGCAGATCAGATCCTTGATAGCATTTTAACGTTGGCTGCAAATCATCAGGCTTTCCCTCAAGGTTGGAGCGAAAACTGTGAATTATCATCAGCACAGCAATGTTGGTTAGATCCACAAGTAAGCCATCTTCATAGCGGCGATTGGCAAGCTGAAGTCAGTCGTGATTTTGGTTTATGGCTCAATAACCGTTTAGAAAAGGCCAGTCAACAGCAATTAATGTTAGGCAGTGAAGCATTGCAACATTGGCAAACGTTATGTCATGACGCTATTCGTGAGGCAGGACGATGAGTTTATTCCTTATTAAAAATATGCACATTGAAGGTGCAAATGCGATTGCAGGTTTCACTTATGGTTTTCCTGCAATTACTCAGTTTTTAGGTTTCGTACATGCATTATCACGCAAAATTGAGCCACAGCACGGGATCAGTTTTGATGGCTGTGCAGTGATGTGCCACCAACATCAGGTGCATGCTTATCGAGGCAGTGATTGGGATGATTATGGTTTTTCATTAACCCGTAATCCTTTAGCCAAAGACGGTAAAACAGCTCCTATCGTTGAAGAAGGAAAAATGAACCTTTGTGTATCGTTATTGATTGAATGCAAAGGTTTTAGTGGTGGTAACAGCGACCAAGAGCAACTTATTAGTAATGCGATAAAAACTCAGGCATTAAGTCAACGTTGTGCTGGTGGACGTATTACAAATATTGAAGCATGCCAATTTAAACCGATGCCAAATGAGGCGGGTGATTGTCGCAGACTTTTACGACCATTGTTACCTGGATTTATTTTATGTGATCGTAGCGATTATCTACAGCAACATGCTGAAAATAAAAAAGATAGTCAAAATATGGTCATGAGTTGGCTCGATTTTAGTGCTTTGCGTTACCGTTATGAAACGCTTACTGAATGTAATAGCCAAGATGTCGGTCAAGGACAGTGGCTACGAGTCAACAAGCCTCAAAGTGGCTATTTAGTGCCGCTGATGATTGGTTATAAACAAATTAGTGATGTATTTGCTGCCGGAGAGGTGACGAATGTTCGTGATAACACAACCCCATTTGCATTTACTGAGGCTGTTTATAGTGTCGGTGAGTGGATAGGCAGTCCGAGTCGGATTGAATCTATCAATCAAATCTTATGGCGTTATCAATATAGTTCACCGTATTACTTATGCCGCGCCCAACAATCTATTCATTCTATTGAAAGTAATGAAGAAGATTTCGACTTTTCTTATTAAATAGCCAAGGATGTATACAATGACAACCAAGTTAACCACACCATCAGTATTAGCTTTTGAAGGCAAATTGGCTTGCTCGGATGCCGTAATGGCTGCGGGTAATTGGAGTGAAATTGCCACAAATACAAATTGGCAGCCAATCGTCGTTAATGAGAAATCAGTACGCGGTACGATCTCTAATCGTATGAAAGGTCCAAAGGCGAATGATCCCGCTAAATTAGATGCAGAAATTCAAAAAGCCAACTTACAAACAGTAGATAATGCTGCATTACCATTTGATTGCGATACGCTCAAATTGACCTTTACGTTACGTGTGCT
Organism: Photobacterium andalusiense; assembly: GCF_900185625.1. Taxonomy (GTDB): domain Bacteria; phylum Pseudomonadota; class Gammaproteobacteria; order Enterobacterales; family Vibrionaceae; genus Photobacterium; species Photobacterium aquimaris. The sequence continues at coordinate 454,538 of NZ_FYAJ01000002.1, read as the reverse complement.
TGGTGATTTAAATATCCCTTCTACATGTAATAGCCCAGCTTACCAAGCCGCATTAAGTCAGTTGATTAAAGGTTATGTTGCTGATCATGGATTTAAAGAATTAGCGACACGTTACGCGACCAATCTTGCTAATGGCCGTTTTTTATGGCGCAACCGTGTTGGCGCTGAAAATGTGATGGTAACAGTACAGCACCATGATCAACAATGGACATTTGATAGTTTAGATTACAGTTTACGCCAATTTACTGCTGCGAATGGTGATTTAGCGGCATTATCAGCGGTGATAGAACAGGGGCTTCTTGGCGAAAAAGCAACCTTATTAACGGTGACTGCTTTTGTGCAATTAGGTCACGGACAAACAGTGTTCCCATCTCAAGAATTGGTTATGAATACAGGTTCTGGTGATAAGAGTAAGTATTTGTATCAACTTAATGGTCAAGCGGCGATGCACTCTCAAAAAATTGGTAATGCACTTCGTACTATTGACACATGGCATCCTGAAACAGATGAAGTAGGACCAATTGCAGTTGAACCTTACGGATCAGTGACTAATCGGGGTAAAGCATATCGCCAGCCTAAAGAAAAAACCGATTTTTATAATTTATTAGATAATTGGTTATTAAAAGATAAAGCCCCAGAGTTAGAGCAACAACATTATGTGATAGCAATGTTAGTACGTGGTGGTGTGTTTGGAGAGTAGCGATTATGTTGTATTACATTGATATTCAAGTGCTGCCAGATTTAGAAACCTCTGCGCCAGTATTAATGAATAACCTATTTGCGAAATTACATCGTCAATTAGCGGCGGTAGGTAATGGTTGCGTAGGGATCAGTTTTCCTAATATGCATAAAACACTAGGTGATACGTTACGCTTACACGGTACTCAAGTTGCACTTGAAATGATGATGGCGAATACTTGGCTGAAAGGGCTAAGAGATTACACGCGTGTTACTGCTATTACGGCAATTCCGAGTGATATTAAAGGCTATCAGACTGTCAAACGCGTGCAGACTAAAAGTGCTAATAACAAGCGTAAGCGTTCGATCGCTAAAGGTTGGATCAATGCAGATGAAGCTATTCATGCGATTCCTGATACTGCCGAACGTAAGTTAACTTTGCCTTATGTTCAAATTCAGAGCTTATCTAATCAGAATGTTATGCGAGTATTTATAGAGCATAGCAAGGTAGTTACTGATGCTACGGATGGTGTATTTAGTAGTTATGGATTAAGTGCTACCGCAACGATCCCTGTGTTTTAAGTGTTGTTGTGATTATAAGAGTAAGAATGGGTTAGATGAGCATTCATTTAACCCTTTTTTTGTGTCTTTATTTCTAATGTTTAAAATCAACAGCTTATAAATAGTCGATAAAAAAGGGGTAAAAGGTGTTTTTTGGGGTTTTATTTAAATTAAACAATCGCTTATTATAGTTAAACTTCAGTTCACTGCCGCACAGGCAGCTTAGAAATAACAAAGCATTAGTTTGACCGCCAGCACCACGTTCACTGCCGCACAGGCAGCTTAGAAAACAAGTTGGCTTGATTTTTTTGATGTTAGTTATGTTCACTGCCGCACAGGCAGCTTAGAAAGCATTAAAAGCAAAGGTCAGGTCAATATCAATGTTCACTGCCGCACAGGCAGCTTAGAAAATCGGCGCATAGCGCAACACTTTAGCGATCGGGTTCACTGCCGCACAGGCAGCTTAGAAAACAAGCGCAAGATGCACGTACTTAACCCTAACGTTCACTGCCGCACAGGCAGCTTAGAAAATTTCGTTATCTTTCCAATCTAGCTGCTCAAAGTTCACTGCCGCACAGGCAGCTTAGAAAAATCAGTTGAGTGAGTTGGTTGTAATCACGTTGTTCACTGCCGCACAGGCAGCTTAGAAATAACTTTTGCTAGGGCTTTTTTTTGAGAGTATGTTCACTGCCGCACAGGCAGCTTAGAAAATTCTCATGCCAAGCACTGGATCATTATCGCGGTTCACTGCCGCACAGGCAGAATGAATGTTACTGACATGCTATAGAATATAACTCTACGCGCAATTTGTTATTTTAATCAGAAAAAGTAAATTAAAGACCATATGGTTATGCTTATTGGGTATAGTGGTGTTATGTGACCTGCGTAAGATATTTCGTTGATAAACCATATTATTCATATTGTTAAGAACTTATCCGTAAACCATTGAAGGGTAAATCCTTGATGTTTATCATGCAGCTACAAAGGATTTGTAGCTGTTTGGAATGAGTCATGAACAAAGAAAAATATAATAATATTGCGAATCATATTTTTAAAGCGGAAGCAGTCAGAGCCGCGGTTTATGATGTGATTACTCAGAGCATGACAGCATATAGAGCAGAGATTGTTCATGGTGTAACCCCTAATACTTTGAATCGCTATGTGAAAAAATTCAATTTTGAATTAGTTTATTTAAAGAGTATGGGGTTGAAAAAATTATAATGTTAAATCAAAGTCCAGTGCGAGCTGGACTTTCTTAGCAAACAGAATAATGCAGCGTTAATTACTTCTATTTTCAAAAGCAATCCAAGCCTTTTCTAATGCAATAAGACCTCGATCTATTTCAGCACGATTTTTTTTTAGAATAATTAATTGTCTCACTTGATTTTGTAGCATAAAAATATGTTGGCGTTCATCATTCATAAAGTAACGTCTTAATTCTTTAGCCTGATCCATATACTAAATATCCAGTGAAGTGTATGGATAAAATGGTACATTTATTGTGGTTATTCTCAAGTGATAGATGATGTAATTGTAAACAAGTTGGATTATGCGTATCAATTGTGAAACAATATTTTGGGTAATATAAATGACAATTAAAACAATAAATTATAGCTGATTTTATTAATTTCAAAAGAGGAACGAAAGAAGTACCCGCTATTAATTAATAGTAATAACGGGTAGGGGATATTTAACGAATAACGTTTTTGAAGTGCTTCTTACGTGTAAATAGGAAGTCAACATCGGGCGGAAAGTCTTTATTGTTTTTAGCATGTGTCATCATGTCAAAGACTTTAAATTCCGCTAATACAGCAAATGGATACGCTTCAAATTCACCTTCACTATTAGCTTGTAAAGTTGGATCGTAATATTTACCGTCTTTAAAAATAATCGCTTGGTCAATGATAGTTGCTTCATTACAGCGATAACCTAAAACATAGCGATCACCACGGCAATAAATCACATTCATATAGCTGTTATAGAATGTTTCATTTTCTGTTGTGGTACAGGCTGCTAATGCCTCTGGTTCCATTGCCTCTACTGTGACAATGCGAACTTTCTCAGCAATAAAATTGCGTTCTTCTAGTTGTTGACGAATAGCTTCAAGACTTAATTGGGTCACTTTAAATACCGCAGAAATCAATAAAAACGGCAGAATTATACGCCCGTTTGTAGCGAAAGTCTTTGAAAAAAACAGTATTGAGTACGGAATAATTGGCTAGGTTTGTGAGTAAATGTCAATAAAACGTGAGTTTATTATTAGTTTCGTTAATTGACAAAAAGTTTACGAATGCAAAGAATGTAAATTTAACTGCAAATGGTAATGGTTATCACTTATATTCCTGTTTAAAGTTTGGCGGCACAATAATGTCACTGTCAAGCAACAGAAACTATTTGAATCTTGTAGCTCTTATACGGAGCATCCTTAAAAACCTACATCTGTTAGTTTTTAAAGATGCGGTATTAAGTAACAACCTATTCAATTGGTTTTATTCTCAAAGATACGATAATTGGAGATAACGGAATATGTTTTCTAAGAGTCAGCTAACACTATTGATTGGTGCAGTATTATCAGCACCGGTTGCTCATGCAGAAATAACAAATACAGATGAGCATATGGTGGTCACTGGACGTGATTATGGCTATAAAGCTGACACGAATTCGACAGCAATGCGAATGGAGATGACACAGCTTGAAACTCCAGGACAAGTTTCTGTTATTGATGAGAAGCTAATTGATGAGCAGCGAGCGAGCACATTAGGTGAAGTATTACAGAATGACGCGAGTATTTCTGCCGGTGGTACTGGTCGTAACCGTGAGCGTTTTTCTTTACGTGGTTTTGAATTAGGTAGCAGCAGTGGTTTCTTGCGTGATGGTCACCAGCATTGGTCTCATTACCGTCAGCCAGTTGAGCTACTTGAGCGAGTTGAAGTAATGAAAGGCCCAGCTGGCCTACTTTACGGTAAATCAGCACCAGGTGGCCTAGTTAATATGGTGGCAAAGAAGCCGACGTATGAAACTCAAGTAAACTTTAGCCAAGATGTGGGTTCAAATAACCATACTCGTAGTGTGCTAGATGTGAGCGGTTCACTTAACCAAGACCAAACTCTACGTGCACGCGCTGTTGTTGCAAAAGAAGATTATGATTCATGGCGTAAATATGGTGATGGTTCTACACCTTCAACTGACCGCTTTGTTGGTGGTTTATTTGTTGATTATGATATCAACGATGATGTGACAGTGTCACTACATTATGATCGTACAAAAGATAAAGGCAGTGTAGATTCTGGTGCTTATATTGTTGACGGTAAGCCTGTACTTGGTCGTGATCATGTATGGGACGCGCAATGGTCAAAAATTAATAACGAAGTTGAAAACTACGGCTTTGATGTTAAAGCACAATTGAATGATACATGGGCACTGAATTCTGGCTTTAACTACCAAGATTTCAAACGTCATGATAAAGAAAGTTACCCTAACTTCGCTAATTTTGAAGAATCAGGCTTAGTGAAGCAAGGCGGTAATGATCGCCAAGATCATTGGAGATTCAAAACGGCGTATGCTGATTTCGTCGGTGAATTTGATACTCTAGGTATGCAACATCAGTTATTAGTGGGCTCTAACTGGTTAGGTTATAGCTATGATCGTTACCAACGTTCATTTAACTCTGTTGAAGTGGCACCAAACCAATCAACACCAGTTCCTAGTTACAAACCAGGTAAGCCAAGAGAATCTAACTCTTCTTACAATGCTTGGGGCTTCTACGCACAAGACATGGTAACAATTAACGATTATTGGCAAGTACTTGCTGGTGTTCGTTTTGATCGCCAAACCCAAGAAGGAAAAGCAGCAGAAGAAGCAGTATCACCAAAAGTGGCTGCGATTTTCCACCCAGCAGAGAACGGTTCTATTTACTTAGCTTACTCTGAAAGTTTTGAACCTCAAGGCACAGTATCATCTGGCTCTAAGAACTACGTTAATGATGGTGAGCAACTTGATCCACTGCGTGGTAAGCAATATGAGCTAGGTACTAAGTGGGAACTGCTAGATAATCGACTATTTGTGTCGGGTGCAGTGTTTAACATTGCGCAAGAGAATTCGACGATTGATGTTCAAGTTGGCAACAATCTGTATAAGAAAACGCAAGGTGGTGAGCGTGTTCACAATGGCGCAGAAATTGCGTTACAAGGTAACGTAACGGACAAGCTAAGCATGAGCGCATCAGCAATGTACCTTGATGCAGAATACACGAAAGATCAGAAGTACCAAGGTAATCGTCCTGTTGATGTGCCTGAGTTTGCAGCTAGCGTATGGACAACATACAACGTAACTGAAGCAACGGATGTTAACCTTGGTGTGATTTATGAAGGTTCTCGTTTCGGTGATGCAGCAAATACCTTTAAGAAAGATGCTTACACTCGCGTTGATGTTGGTGTTGCACATACTTATAAATACGATGACAAATTGGATATCATTGGTCGTGTAAATGTAGAAAACCTATTTGATACAGATTATATGGCAGGTGGCGGTTCAACCAGCAGTGATTACGCTGGTGCGACAGGCGTGACACTAGGCGAAGGCCGTAACTTCATGGCAACCATTGAGTTTAAATACTAATAAGTAAACTGAATAAAATAAGGGGGAAGTATTAACTTCCCCTTGTTCAGATCTGTATGTTTCAGCTTATAAACTGTTATTTACAATAATTATTGTTTATAGTTCAGCACTTTTTGCGATACTTTTTATTTTCAATATTCCCTTTTTTGTTTTTTTGGTTATTACAGATAACGATTGATTAAATACTATGAATTTTATTAAAACTAGCCTTGCTATTGTTATTCTGAGCGTCACAACTGGCGCTCATGCTTCTAATCTAGATACCGCGCGTTCGATAGAGAACAAGACCAATACAGCATCTGCTTTAAGTCAGGATAAGATCGATAAAAGTGCCGATTCTTCGTTGGCAATGAAAGCCAGTATTGAACAACTTCAAGAAGAAGTTAAAAACCTCACTATTTATCATGATCACTTGGCACGTTTGGTGTTAAATCAGGCGCAAGAAGTGGCTTCAATTGATCAACAAATTGCAGATATAAAGCAAACGCGTCAAGGTGTAGTGCCGTTAATGTATCAAATGATTGATGGCTTAAAGACAATTGTTGAAAGTGATAAGCCGATTAAACATCAAGCACGGTTAGCGCGAGTAAATAAACTTGAAACCATGATGTCACAAGCTGATATCAGTGACGCTGAGAAATTCCGTCGTATTTTAGAAGCCTACCAAATTGAAATGGATTACGGCACTAAGCTTGCGGCTTACCAAGCAAAAATTACTCTTGCTGATAACAAAACAATTGAAGTTAATGTGCTTCATTTAGGACGTATTGCACTGGTTGCTCGTAGCTTAAATGGTAGTCATTACTGGAGTTGGAATACGGCAGCTAAACAATGGCAAGCCGTTGATGCAAGTGAAGGCGCTAATATTGATAAAGCGTTTGCAATTGCTGATAACCAAGTTGCACCAAGTTTGATTACCTTACCTGTTTCTGGTTCACCAACTAACGTAGAGAGTAAATAACATGAAACTAAAAGCGTTAGTTGCTGCCCTTTGCGTCGCAAGTATGCCATTTGCCGTGAATGCAGAATCGGTAGTAAAACAAGCACAACAAGAACAAAGCCAACAAACTCAGCATAATATTCAGCGTGAAGCGGGTTTTAACCGTACTCAGCAAACGGTGAAAGCACAATATGATGCATTAGTGGCTGAGCGTAATAAGCTTAAAGCCGCTACTGAAGTATTAAGTACAACCTTTAGCACTAATGAACAACACCTATCAACGCTAGAGCAACAATTGCGTCTAGAAAGTGGCAGCTTAGGTGAACTATTTGGCGTAGTGCGTCAAACCGCTAAAGAAGTTCAAGCCGAGCAGCAACATGCAGTAACAGCGATTGATAACAGCCAAGATAATGCCGTTGTAAATGACATTGTTGCCGCTAAAGCATTGCCTTCAATGGCACAGCTACAAGGCTTATGGCAAGCAATGACAGATCAGATTGTTGCTAGTGGCCAAATTGCCAAAGTGAGCGTGCCATATATCAATGGTGATGGTGAGCAAAGTAACGTTGAAGCATTACGTTTAGGTAGCATTGGTTTAGTGGGCGACAACGGTTATTTACGTTGGGACGGTAGTCAACATGTGGCTATGGCGTATTTACAGCAACCTGAACATGCACCGACATTAGCAAATTACAATCAGCTTGTATCAACAGCTAATCAAATGGTAGTTGTTGATCCTTCGCGTGGAATGATGCTAGAGCAATTAGCACAGTCTCCGACGTTAATGGATCGCCTACAAGCCGGTGGTGCAGTCGGTAAAGTGATCTTATTGCTGCTTGCTATTGGTGCAGGTATTGCGATTTTCCGTGGTACAAAATTGGCGCTGATTCGTCAACAGATTAAAGCGCAATTGAAGCAACCATCTAAGCCAGGTAATAACCCTTTAGGCCGTGTTCTTGCGGTATATAACAAAGAGCAAAGCCGCAGTGTTGAAGCGTTAGAATTGCGTTTGCTAGAAGCAATTGTCGATGAGCAACAAGGGCTAGAAAAAGGCTTATCAATGCTAAAACTGTTTGCAGCTTTAGCACCGATGCTAGGCCTGTTAGGTACTGTTACCGGTATGATTGAAACGTTCCAAGTGATCACTCAGTTTGGTAATGGCGATCCTAAAGTGATGGCGGGTGGTATTTCAATGGCACTGGTTACCACGGTATTAGGCCTAGTTGCGGCAATGCCACTGTTGCTGGCGCATAATATTTTAAGTTCTCAAGCTGAAAATATTCGTATGATCCTTGAAAAACAAGGTATTAGCTTAGTAGCGGAACAAGCCGAAAAGAATGATAACAATGGCATCAAGAATTCTGGCATGACAACTGAACAGGCAGCCTAATGGATAGCAGCATATTACAAAGCTGGTGGTTTTCACTGTCGCATTTTATGGCGCAAGGCGGTGTGATCCTGTGGTGGTTAGCTGCGGTTGTTGCTGTGTTGTGGTTATTAGTCTTTGAGCGAGTGATTTACCTTGCATTTTACTTTCCACAGCAGCGACAACACTGGATAGCATTATGGGCAGCACGTGCTGATCATCAATCGTGGTATGCCCATGCTATTCGTGATGGCTGGTTAGCTGATGCAAAAATAGCATTAAACAAAAACCTTAATTTTATTAAAGTGTTAGTGGCTATTTGTCCAATGCTAGGATTGCTTGGTACTGTGACAGGTATGATCTCTGTGTTTGATGTTATGGCAACCCAAGGCAGTAGCCAACCTCGATTAATGGCGTCAGGTATATCACTGGCGACATTACCGACTATGGCGGGCATGGTAGCCGCATTAGCAGGGATGTTTATTCATGCTCGATTGGCAAAAGCGTGCCAAATGCGTGAGTTAAAATTAGAAAAATCATTAAGGAGTCAGCAATGAGACTCAGTCGTCGCTCGTCAGTGCGTGAAGATGCACAAATAGATTTAACCTCGATGCTAGATATCGTTTTCATCATGTTGATTTTCTTTATTGTGACTAGTTCTTTTGTGCGTGAATCTGGGGTTGAAGTTAATCGCCCTCAAGCAAGCCATGTTGTTAGTCAAAAAGATGCTGGTATTTTTGTGGCGATCACCGCAGCTAATGATATTTACATTGATAAGCGAGTGGTGGATGCCGAACGTGTGCAAGCAACACTTGAGCATATGCTCACTGAACAACCAGATGCTGCATTAGTGATCCAAGCAGATGAACATGCTTATAACGGTACGGTTGTTAAAGTGATGGACGCTGCAAAAGGTGCAGGAGTGAAGAATATTGCTCTGGCGGCGGAGAAAAACTAATGATGCGCATATTGATGGCATTGCCATTGGCGCTGGCGATGGCTTTAGGTTTATTTACGCTAATGGCATGGATGGTGGATAACGGTAATCATCAACCACAAGATAATTCGCCGCCGTTAGCGTTTAATATGGTGATGGTAGAACACGAGCAAGCGCCACAACGTCGTCAGCGTGTTGCTCCACCGCCACCAGAAACACCGACGCCACCACCAGAAGCGCAACCATCGCAGTCGCAAGCAGCAACATCAACTGCAATGCCGATGGCATCAATTCCAAGTTTAGGTCTGGATACATCGATTCACGGTTTAGCGGTTAATGCGCCTAAATTTACTGATTTTAGTAGTGCTGCAGCGATCGGAAATGGTTTAGGTAAATCGCAACAAGCGATGCCACTTTATCGGGTTGAACCACGTTATCCTTCGCGAGCTTTGCGTCAGGGTAAAGAAGGTTATGTGGTGCTTAAATTCACCATTGATACTCAAGGTAGACCGATTGATATTGCTGTTATGGATGCGAAACCACGACGTTTATTTGATAAAGAAGCGATTCGCGCGTTACGCAAGTGGAAATATCAACCACAAGTTGTTAATGGCACCGCAATGGCGCAACAAGGGCAGACAGTACGTCTTGAATTTAGGTTGAATCAATAATGAAAAAGATCGCTTTTATTATCGCGTTAACCTTATCGGCTTCACTGCCATTATCTTATGCTTATGCAAGTGGTGGTCAGTTATCACAAGCAACGGCTAATAAGGTACAGCGCGCTAATAACTTACAGTTAAATGATAAGCTTGATCAAGCCGTCGCTATGTTAGCAGAAATGAACCCAAGTGCTGCGTATGATAAAGCCTATGTTCAGCGTATGTTGGGGGTGTTTTATTGGCAACAAGGTAAAACATCACAAGCAGTGAAGTTGCTAACAAAAGCAGTAAACAGTGGTTTGTTACAAGATAATCAAGCTTGGACTACTGAGCGCATGTTGGCGGATATTTTGCTCTCTGAGGCGAAATACAGTCAAGCATTACCGCATTATTATAAGTTAACTAAAAATATTCCGGCTAAGCAAAAAGGCTCTGAGTTGTGGTTACGTATTGCGCAAGCGCATTATCAGCAATCACAATGGCAACAAGTGCTAACTGCAATGAAGCGTTACGACGGTTATCGCCTGAAAGATAGCATGTCGCCATTATCGATTAAGCTAGGTGCACAGCTTCAATTGAAACATTGGCAAGGTGCTTCGGCAACGTTAAACCGTTTAATTGCACTTGAACCGAATAAGTTAATTTGGTGGCAGCAGTTAGCCAGTATCCAAATGCGAACTGGAAAAAACGCCGATGCATTAGCAACATTAAAGCTGGCTAAATACCAAGGTGTTGCATTGAGTCAGCAAGATCTTAAAGTATTGGCTCAATTGTATGCTCAACAAGGTATTCCAGAACGCGCTGCCAAGCAAATTGCGGCATTGAAGGATGCAAATAGCGATAAGACATTATTGATAGAGCAAGCAAACTATTGGCAAATGGCACGCGAGTGGAATAAAGCGATCAAGCTATGGAGTAAAGTAGCGGCTAAAGATAATCACTACCGTTGGCAATTAGCGCAATTGTTAGTTCAAGAAGGGAAGTATAAACAAGCCTTAGTGGAATTAGATCGTGTTAAGCGCAAAGATAAACGTGCCGAAGTAGAATTAGCGAAAGTGCGGGTTTATTACAAAATGAATAATCTCGAGCAAGCGATAATTCATGCGAAGCAAGCGGATAATATCAAGCCGTCTTCCGCTGCGAAAAGTTGGGTTAAATATTTAGCTCAAATGCGTAAGATGGATGCAAGTGCTTAACTAATAGAGTAATTATTGGATATATTGTTAGTTGTCTGAAGGCGAGCCATTGAGCTCGCCTTTCTTATTTTTAGGAACATGAAAAAAAACAAAATATGAATGTGACTTTTTTAATGTTTATCAAGTTTGTGTTATGGAGCCACTAAAAATAAGTAGTGAGTTGACATAAATAAAACAATAAACAAATTAGGAGAAACATCATGAAACCAATAATTACAGCACTCTCTGCGGCTGTTGGTTTGCTCTTATCTTCCGCAACTGGCGCTGAAGAGATCACAATGTTTGACTATGAAGAAGCAACATCCGCTTATCAAGATGCTTATTTAAATGCCCAATTTGACTTGCAAAGTGGTAATCAAGATCAAACCAGCTTCAGTACCGATATTAGTGCGAATTATGATCAAGTCTTTTCATCACCAGATAGAAATACCCGTGTAAACTTTATCGGTGATACCTCGATGAGTCGTGGCAGCAGTGATGGTGATAGTACCAAAAAGAATTATCAAGCCTTAGCCTCATTAACTAATGATATGTATTTTAACCCGACTCAGAATAATGCTTTTTGGTACAGTAAAGCTGAGATCGGCGCACAAACAGATATGGTTGATCCATTCACTAAATTAACCGTTGGTGTTGGTTATGGACGAGTAGTGAACGCAACGCCAATGGCAAAAACAATTCGTGTTATTGAAGAATTACAAGAACGCGGGTTATTAAAAGGTTCAGTTTCTCGCGCCACTTATCAAAATGTCGCTCAAATTATAGCAAAAGAGCCTGAGTATCGTAGCCGATATGGTTCTGCTGATTATGCTGAATATTGGGTTGAAGCAATTGGTAAGGCATTAGGTACGACATTAGGTCCTCGTGGTGCAATTAAATCTTATGATGTATTAGTTAATGAGCGTATATCAACCCGTAAATACGGTTGGTTAGTACGTGCTGGTATTGGCGCGGTATTAACCAATTATGATGGCTCTGATACAAAGCCCGCATTAGAGGTAGGAGCTGAATACCATTATCCAATTAATAATCAACTTCAATTTTCTAATGAAGCAATATTAACCGCGATACTTGATGATGGTGACAATGGCTTTAATGCGTCAAATTCAATGTCATTAACCTATGAGCTACGTGACAATATTGATTGGGAAAATACATGGTTATTAAATTATTCTGAGAGCGACGGCTCAGAAGATTTAATGACTAATAGCCTAAAATCAACATTCCGCTACTATGTTTCTAATGTTATCAGTTTAACATTAACCGCTGGTTTATCGAAAACAGACGATAATATCGACTATGTTCCTGGTGTAACAGATCGTAATGATGATGTGGATAAAACTCTTCAAATGGGTCTGACTTATCGCTTGAAATAAGCACGTATATTTATATAAACACTGATTTCTTTTTTATAAGACAAGTCAGTGTTTTTTTTCGCTTATATTCAATAGAGCGTAAAAATAACTATTTTTATTGTTAAATGGAATGCGATTTAGAATGGAATCTATTATGAACGTATACGATAATGATCATGGTAAAGAGTGTCATCTTATCTCTGTATTTCAATGTGATCAGCATGATAAAAATGAAGTATTTCATCTGATTATACAACCATACTTAAGCTTATTATATAAAAGATGTTTTTATAAAACCAAAGATAGAATTGCCGCTGAAGATCTCGTTCAAGATGTTTTAATTAGAGTATATAAAGCATTACCTGTATATCGTCATGATGCTTTATTTAAAACTTGGCTATATACTATTACCGATAATGTTTGTTATACCTACCTTAAACATAAATGTAATAATAATATGGTAGCAGTAAAGACGTTAGATAATTTAATAGTGGTTAATGATGGTGATTTGAATTTAGAAATAGATTTTAATAAAATAATTCCAAGGTTATCAGGAAATGAACAAGAAATAATACAATTACGTTTTTATAAAGACTTTTCATTAAGTGAAATTAGCCATATCTTACAGATTACTATTAGTGCGTGTAAAATGCGGTTATATCGAGCGCTACAAAGTTTAAGCTTGTTGATAATATAATATGTAACTTAAATGGATTAGAACCATTTTATTAAAATGGTCATTCTATGGGGTGCATGTAATAATTACGATAAAAATAGTCGATAATCAAAATACCTTAGTTGATGTTTGTTATAAAAGGTATTTTCTATCGCACCTCGCACCTCGCACCTCGCACCTCGCACCTCGCACCTCGCACCTCGCACTTTCGTAACTCGTTTCTAACCAACGTAAATAATGTAAATTGAATGCCAATAAGAACGATTATCAATTAAATTATCATTATTCCAGTTCTTTATCATGATGTTTGTAATGGTGTTAAAAAATAAGGCAGTGCAATTATGGGCACGCCGTTTACATATTTATATTTCAATGGCACTGCTGCTGGTGGTGTTATTTTTTGCCATTACTGGAATCACTTTAAATCGGCCTCATCTTTTTGTTAGCCAATCACCAGATGTTATCGAGCAGCAACTGGTTATTCCAACAGAGTTATTAAGCTCCGATAAAGGGCCATTTACACCTGATCGTGCCGCTTTAATTGCCTATCTTGCTAAGCATGGTGATGTAACTGGTACGCCTTCTGCGATTGATATATTTACCGATGTTGATGGCGATGAATTATTAGAAGGTGAAATTTCACTCGATTATAAAGGCCCTGGTTATAACGCCACGGTATTTATTGATATGACAACCGCACAAGCCACTATTGAAAGTACCAATTATGGTGTGATTGCTGTACTGAATGACCTTCATAAAGGGCGTAATAGTGGTGAAGTTTGGCGCTGGTTTATTGATATTACAGCTTTATTGATGGTGATGTTCGTATTAACAGGCGTGTGCTTATTAATACCTAAAAAGAAAACCTTCAATACTTCTTTGAAGTGGATGGGGCTCGGTTCTTTGATTAGTTTATTGATTTATATCTTTGCTGTGCCATAGCAGTATTTGATTGTCGCTTTTATCTAAGGTTAGTTATCACCATGTTTAACGTCATAAAAAAACCATTATTAGCCGCGTTATTGTTAACACCATTGGCGAGTGCGATTGCCAAACCTGTGCCTGAAAATGCTCAGCTTGAGGTGAATTTCACACTACCAGCGATTGAAACCACCATGTATGCACGTCCATATGTTGCTGTATGGGTTGAAGATGCCAACCGTAAACCTGTACGCACTGTGCAGTTGTGGGTTGGTAAAGATGAGTGGTTAAAAGATTTACGTAGCTGGTGGCGCAAAGTCGGTCGTTACGATCGTGAGTTAGTTGATGCGGTTACATCGGCAACACGTCCTGCGGGCGAATATAAGTTCGTTTGGGATGGCTTAAATGATAAAGGGCAGCCTGTTGAACAGGGCAATTATACCTTTTATGTAGAAGTTGTACGTGAACACGGTGGCCGAAACTACTTGCGTCAAAAAATCGAGCTAGGCGAAAACGCGTTTAGCCATGTTATTGCACCAACGGAAGAAACCGGTGCTATTCAGCTTAATTACAAACTTTGAGTGATAGTAACATTATGAAAAATAATAAAATGAAAGCGTTTTCTCTGGCATGTGCTGTTATTGCAGGCTTGGCTGTTTCCACATCGGCAAATGCGCATCCGCGATGGGTGTTACCGTCACATTTTACGGTATCAAAGGAAGGTGGCGATTGGTTATCTTTTGATGTTACAGCGTCACACGGTACCTTTGTTTATGATAAGCCAGCGAGTACGGAAACTGCAGAAGTTGTGATGCCTGATGGTCGTACAGAGCGTCCTAACTTTACTATTCGTGGTAAGCGTCGTGCGATTTTCGACTTCTATTTTGAAGAGCAAGGCACACATAAAATTCAAGTAAATCAGACTCCGGTTTATTTCACTCAATATAAAGCTGGTCGTCGCGATACGGTTAAATGGATTGCGGCCAATAAAGTTGAACGTGATAGCGTGTTACCTAAAAAATCTCGCGATGTTATTACGCAAGTAGGCTACACCCGTGCGGAAACCTATGTCACTGTTGGTAAGCCAAGTACCAAGGCTATGGAACTTACTGGTAAATATCTAGAATTGCTGCCGATCACTCATCCAGCTGACATTATTGAAGGTGAGCCTGTCACTTTTCAATTCTACTTTAATGGTAAGCCGCAAGCGGGTGTTGTTGCTGAAGTAACCCGTGAAGGGACGTTATACCGTAATCACCAAGAGCAAATTGATGTTGTGAGTGATAAAGATGGCATGGTGAGCTTTACACCGGCAACAGCTGGTCGCTATATCATGAAAGCAAATTATCGTGGTGAAATTGCCAATAACCCAATGGTTGATACTGCGAACGTCAATGTGCATATCACCTTTGAAGCATCACTACAGTAAGACTATCTAGCGCGCTGCTTTCTGATAGAAGGCAGCGGTTTTATTCCTTTATATGTCACTTATTACAGTTATCAATAATATGGGCAGGTTCGAGATTGTTATGACAAAACAGACATCAGTTATTCAGTTATCGTTATTAACATTAGGCTTATTTTCAACTGCAGCTCAAGCGCATTTCCCATTGATGAGCTGTTGGTTTGAAAGTGACAAAGTAGCTTGTGAAACGGGCTATAGCGATGGCAGCAAAGCAGTTGATTACAACGTTAATATGTATGATTACGACGATAATCTTATTGCCAAAGTAAACACCGATAAACGCTCAATTGCTGAGTTTACTAAACCAGATACTGATTTTTATTTAGTGTTTGATTCTGGCCATGAAAGTCCTGTTGAAGTCGATGTTGTTGAGATTAGCGAAAAATGATCCGTCAATCTGTAGCGTCAGACAATGGTGGCAAAGAAGGTAAATGGGTTGGCGGTATTATCGTCGCTATTTTGTTAGTAGCTGCAGGGTTATTGCCTTTTCATCAAGATAAAACCCAATCACAGCCGTTAGATTCTTACCAAATAGCAGTCACTGAGTTAAGCCCTGACGAATTAGCAATGGTGGCCGAGTTACGTCTTGCTCACGAAGAAATTCGTAATATCAATCAAGATAATCGTGAATTTGATAATCAAAATCGCTGGCCCAATATGGCGGAGTTATCTGAATTATGGCTCGCACCTTTCATCGAAGATAAGAGCTGGGAGCGAAAAGGCCGTCATCAATGGCAGCATCTTAATGGGGCTATTTATCAAGGCATTCGTCGTGAAAAACAAGGTGCATCATCCGTTATTCTCAACAGTAATAGCCCTGAACCTGATATTTGGTTAGCACTTTCTCAAGACACGACACCGTTAGTTATCAATAAGGATGCTGTATTTGAAACTCAGCAACTTATCGATAATGGTTGGACACAAATTGTATTTCATAACGACAGTAATGAGCAGTCTCAAACGCATTGAGGTGTTGGCATATAGCTGACGGTTATTCTTTTCTCTAACGTTGAAGTAAACATATTATGAAAATAGTCATTCAAACGGCACTAACCGCTGCAGCATTATTGGTCAGTTTTAGCTGTGCAGCTGCTGATAAACTAACTATTGGTATTACACTGCAACCTTACTATAGCTATGTAAAAGCGGTAGTGGGCGACAAGGCTGATATTTTACCGTTAGTTGATGCAGGTTTTAATCCTCATAACTATCAACCACAACCCAATGATCTACGCCGTCTAAAACAAATGGACGTTATTGTTGTTAATGGCATTGGTCATGATGATTTTGCTCTTAAAGTGATTGATGCTGCTAACCGTGATGATTTAGTGGTGCTTGAAGCGAATAATGATGTGCCGTTACTTCCTGCTATGGGGCAGTCTGTTGGTAACGGAGCTGTTAATCCACATACCTTTGTTGGTTTATCAACCACAATTCAAAAGGTATATACCATTGCTAATAAATTAGCTGAACTCGATCCTGACAATGCACGTGAATACCGTAAAAATGCTCGTGATTATGCGAAAAAATTTCGATTAATGAAGCGTAAATCAATGTTAGCGCTGGGTGACTTAAATACCGCGGGAATGAAAGTCGCCACAACGCATAATGCTTACGGCTACATATTACAAGAATTTGGTGTTGATGTTGCTGCTGTGATTGAACCTGCTCATGGTGTTGAACCAAGTGCGAGCCAGTTGCAGGGCACGATTGAGAAAATCAAGCAATCAGGTATTGATGTGCTGTTTTATGAATTAAATATGCCTAATCGTTATGTTGATACCATTGAAAAAGCGACAGGGGTGAAGTTATATCGCTTCTCACACATGACGCATGGCCAATATGACGCTAAAAAAGTAGAAATTGAAATGCAGCAAAATTTAGACACACTAGTTGAAGCAATGCAATTTGCTGCCAAGAAGGATCAAGCATGAGTGTTGGTCCACAAATTGAGATTGCTAATCTTGAGTTGCAATACGGTGAAAACCACATTTTATCTAATATAAATCATAGCTTTGAAGCAGGTAAGTGCCATGTGGTTATGGGACCAAATGGCGGCGGCAAAACATCGCTATTACGTTCTATTCTTGGTTTAACACCATTTAAGGGCGAGATTGATATTTTATGGAACGATGAGGTTAATAACGGCAAACCGGGTTCTGTAGGTTATGTACCTCAAAAAGCAATGTTTGAACAAAGCCTGCCGTTAACCGTGATGGACTTTATTTTACTTAACTTAACGCGTTCACCATTATTTTGGCGTAAACGACAGCAAGATAAAGCCTTTGCATTAACTCAACTTGAGCGTGTTGGTATGGCTAATCGAGCCGATCGTCGTATGGGACAATTATCAGGTGGTGAACAGCAACGCGTATTGTTTGCTCAAGCATTATTAGATAACCCTGATTTACTGGTGCTTGATGAACCAACGACTGGTATGGATGAACAAGGTGTACGTTATTTAGAGTCATTGATTCATGAGTTTGTTGCCCAAGGTAAAACAGTATTAGCAGTGCATCATGATGTTACAGCTGTACGTCGATTGGATGCACAAGTCCATGTTGTTAATCGTATTCTTGTCGATTCAGGTCATCACTCAGAGGTGTTGATACCTGAAAAAATTGAACGTTTATTTAATCACTATAGCCATGCGCCGATTGCGGCGAAGCAACATGAGGTCGCGTAATGGAATTATTACGTCATTGGGCACAATTAGGTGTTGATGCTGGTTTTTTAAGTGATAGCTTTTCATATGCCTTCATGGTGAATGCCATTGTTGCGGCGCTGTTATTAGGCCCATTATTAGGCGGACTAGGAACATTAGTTATTGCTAAGCGTTTGGCTTTTTTCTCTGAGGCTGTAGGACATGCAGCCTTAACCGGAATCGCGTTGGGGGTACTCTTAGGTGAGCCGCCTGAAAATCCGTTTATTGGATTATTTAGCTTTTGCATGATTTTTGCGTTGCTACTGCATTTTGTTCGTAATCGAACCAATGTGCCTTACGATACGCTCGTTGGTGTATTTCTTGCCTTGGCATTAGCGGTAGGCGCGGCATTATTAATGTATGTTGCACGTAAAATTAATATTCACATGCTAGAAAACGTGCTGTTTGGCTCGATTTTAACAGTAACCGATCAAGATCTATGGGTATTAGCAATAAGCTGCAGTTTAATTATTGTGCTATTGATACCGACCTTTAACCGCATTTTATTAACTTGTATTAGCCCTGATATTGCGCGTGTTCGTGGCTATAAAACTAACTTTTATGATTACTTGTTTGTGATGATGATTACGCTGGTAACTATAGCCTCGGTTAAGATTGTCGGTGCTGTGTTGGTTGGTGCTTTATTGCTTATTCCTGGGGCCACAGCTCGCCTATTAACTAAAAATATGGGCAGTTTTGTATTGCTATCAGCGTTATTGGCTACCATCAGCTGTGTTGTTGGTACGGTATTACCAATGGAGCTTAAACTTCCCGTTCCTTCGGGAGCTGCGATTATTATTGTTTCTGCTATTTTCTTTTTAATTGCCACCTGTTACCGCATTGTTCGTAAAGGGTAGTCGCTGTATTTTTTAAGGAATCCCCATGAGTTATGTTCAGCAACAATCGATAAGTTTTCTGAGAAAATCACTGTGCACAGCTGTAATGATAGCGGCAGGATGGAGTTATATTAGTAACGCCCAAGCGCAAGATATTTTAACCGCAACCCCGGTTACTTATATGTTGGCAACAGAGCTAACTAATAATACAGGGCTAACGACGGAATATTTACCACCTAAGCGTTATGGCGTGTCACGATTACCGAATTGGTTTGCATCAAAAGGTGACAAGGTAACAAAAGAGGCGAGCAAGAAAGCGCAAGCTGTGATTACATTAGGAGCTATTTGGCCGCAAGATCCACTGTATGTTAATGCTCGGCAAGGTAATATTAAGATAGTCGAGATTGATGCATCACAAGCAATTTCACCACGAGCACAAGGTGTTGCTGCATTGCGTTTAGAAGATGGTTCAACCTCAATCTATTCATGGTTAAATCCAACTAATCTTAGTCGTATGGCGGCAATTGTCAGCGATGATTTACAACGCTTGTGGCCTGAAAAAGCCCAACAAATAGAAAAAAATCAGCAACAATTAATGAATGATGTACGTCAGTTAATTAATAAACAACAACAAGTATTAATAGAAGCGGGTGTTGATTCGGTTGTTTTACTTTCTAATGAGCTTGAAGATTTTGCTTCTGGTAATCAATTATTTGTTGTCGATCGTTTAACAACACCGGAATTAGAATGGACCGCAGCAGATAAGAATAAACTCACTAGCTTATTGGCTGACGATGATAGTTTATGGCTGTTAACCACTAAAAAACTGACATTATCTCAACAAGCATTATTACCTAAAGATGTGAATGTGATGGTCATTGATAGTGTTGATCGTTGGGGACGCATTGGTATAAACCATGCTGAGCCTCTTAAGCGTTGGCAGATTTCGTTATAATCTAAAAACATAGAAGCCCAGATCTTTATTTTATGAGATAAAGCTGGGTTTCATGTTTTACAAATAGTTTTGGTTTAAAACGAAAAGAATAAAGATAAAATGCCTAATAGAATAAGTAACCCGCCGGAGATTAAATCATTATATTTTCCGACTATTTTTCCTATTACACTGTCACCAATATGATTACCCGCATACGTTAACATCATACCGGTAATAAAGGTTAAAGCGACAACTAGATAAATATTAAGGTGAGTAATACTGCCTAATATACCAACACCAATATTATTAATTGATAATAATAAACCTAGCATTACAGCACCTTTGAAATTAAGGGCTGTTTTTGTTTTTTCTTGCTTCTGTTGTTGCTTTTTTAGCATGTCAGCACAGATAAACCATGTACCCATTAAAATAAAAATAACAGAGCCTAGTTCATTTGATACTTTATGAGGTACTAGTTGAGTTACTAACTGGCCACCAAGCATCGAGATCAAAGTAACGACTGACGTAATAAAAGCAATAATGGCATTAGAAACCAGTGGGATCCTTTCATTTTTTACGCCATAAGTTAGGCCAATAACGAAATTATCGAGATTCGATGAAAGGGAGAAAATCAAAGCGAGTAAGAAAGACACGATAGTTCATCTCATAAAAATGCTTTTATAAACTGAAATGATGATTAAGGCGATATATTTGTATGAATAGTAATTTTTCAGATATGAGAGTATTTTATTGAGTTTAAAAATAAGTAGTCAAATAAATTGACTACTTATTATGTTATTTAATGTTTATGAATTATTACCCGTGTAGGCATGTGGAGATGAATATTTCCATAATGGATTCCAATATTCATTTAATAGTTCATCGACAAAGTCACCTTCCATGAGGTTGTTAAACTCAGAGAGGTTGCCAGGATATAGATTATCAGAGCCAATGATGCAAACTTCATCATCGACGATCATGATTTTTGCATGGTTACCGGGAGCACAATCAACACGATCGTAGAAGTATCCACTTGCGTTAATAGTTGCATAGAATGGGTGACCAATAATGCCATGGTGTGGCGGTTCTTCTGATAATGGCGGCTGTTTTAACGTGGCGGTACGGCCTTCTGGCGGTAATTTCGGCCATTTATATGTTTTACCTTCAATAAAGTCACCTTCAGGTACTTTATCTGTAAATGTGAATGGTGCAACAAAAAGTCGATTTAGTGCATTCGCTCGTTTGCCATCAGTATCATCTAGTAACTTATCTGTCGCGACATCATGCGTCATATAGTATTTAAGTAGACCAAAAGTTCTAATTGCTCCTGAACCAAAAGAATATTGGTCACCAGCAGCACCTGCGCCAGCATCAAGTGCAGAAACAACAACTTGTACTTGTAAGTCTTCGTTTTTTAGTAATGCTTCAATGATCCATTGAGCAACAGAGTGATCTTTCCAGTTCTTTTTCCATGCACTGATAATATCTTGTTGTGACATGCGTACAACGCTTTTCGCATTTAAGATCAGATTTTTCTTCATTATTTCAGATCCGATCTTAAAGTCAGTGCTACGGTTTAAGCCAGTCCAGTACTTACCCACGGTAAGAATACGGCTTGCACTTTTGTATTTATCAAGGCTTTCATAACTATTGTATACAATGCGATCTTCAAAAACAGGCGCTTTAAGATCAGAAACAGAGCGTAAATCGAAGTCATTTATAGCAAAAACAGGTGGCAGAAGATCCAATTCAGGTTGTTTAGGATCAACGCCGGGTTGAATGCCTGTTTGATGAACATCTAATAACTGTTCTTGCTTATCTTTCATATAATCAAGAACATAGCTAAGTTCTAACGGGTCATTTGGAAAATCAGGCTCTGAGTCTTTTAGTACCCATGCCATTGATTCAATATCAAATGTCTCTTTAGTGAGTAGATCTGTAGTTCCCGTCCACATATTATTTAAGTAAAGCTGCGCACCGTATGTTGCATCACCATGAACAACGGCAGATACATCATGAACCGGCGGGTAACTTCTAAATAAATCCATGTTAAGATTATGGCCGCCAGCTAGGGATTCAACACCGTCTACTGCAATAATTTTAGAGTGGTTCCATGTCATTTTTGTGCCGTAGCTTGATACAAGTTCAGCCGGTAAAAATTTGGTTTGTAGTGATTGTTGTGATCCTGCTGCTCGTTCATAAAAACGACCAACAATGAATTCTGGCATCACTTCCCAATGTGCTGAACGCTCTTCAACTAATCGCTTTAAAGCATCTTGAAAATCAATAAGATTGCCTGGCTTATAAAATGGGTATAACGGTGTTTGTCCAAATAGAAAGCGAAATTGTGTCGGCTCTGTACGACCCATTTTAGTTGATAGAGCGGTATCGATAGCACCTAAGATGGGTTTTCCCCAGTCAGGATCTGGACTATTTAGCGATGAAAGATCACAGCGGTAGCGAGCTTTTTGAATAACCTCAACGACTGCTCGTTCAAATTCAGCTTGACGTTCGTATGCTCGAGGCATAATTTCAGGGCCAAAAGGCATACCCCAGACATTAGGTGTATCAAGGAGTCGAACATAGTTATTTTCACTATCGTGGTAGAAGAGATCGTTTTTAACTAGTTCATTTTTTACATCATCAATTTTGCTCATATTCTTTCTCGTTTATTCGCTTTTTTTATAAATGGCTATATGGGTTGAATGGTTATCTGAAGGCTTATAAAAACTTCCAGTTAACCCAACCTTTACCTGTGCGTTCAGAGGTAACGGGATAAGTGAGCTTGTATGGAGGATTACCAACAACATCTTCCATATAGTAAGTATTAAGCGGGTTATAACCACTGATTGATGATAAGCGACGGACATAAGGGCGATTAGGTAAATTACTATTACGTAAAGGACCACCTCCCATCTGATCAAATTCACGGTGGAACATATGTATGTGCTTTCTTAAAGTGAGAACATCTTCTTCAACGGCACAAGGGGTTGTGAAGTTCGTTCCCCATTGTGTTAGGTAACCACGAGTCATCTTGTAAATTAACTCAGGAACCGGTGCAACATTATCACTGTCTTTACTTGGATCGTATGCACCATCTGCTGTTGTATTTCCAGCAACGGTGCTGTGTCGACCACGACAGGTGTATAGCTCGTAACCTTGAGGTTGAGGTGTTTTGTCATCGTGTTCTAGTGGATTCTTTTGTTGAGCTTTATCTGCTAATACACTCCAACTGCTTTCTCGTTTTGCCCAGTTGAGCCATGATTGGTTGTGTAGTTTGATGTCATTATTTTCCCCACGCATACGGCCATTAGGACGTGGAACAACCGCTTGATATGCATGATCTGCAGTGTTTATGTTGTCACACATATCCCACGCATAAACACCAACATAGTTAACAACATTCGGTGGTAGCTGAGTTAATAAGCCATACCACGCACCAGGACCGGGAACTGGCTCAATAGCAAAAATATTAACAGGGGTGTTACGTGTTTTTTCATCGCCATAAGCATACAGGAACCATGCTGCAATAATGGCTTCACAAGCCCCACGACTATGACCAATAAAATTAAATGTTTCTGCTTTACTTGCAGCAGCAATATTTGCACCGTGTAAAGCAAGCGCTGGCATTGAATCACCTTTTGCCGCTTCAATTAGCGAATATTGGTCACCACTAATGTAGCTTTGAATATAAGAAAGTAGTGAGCTAGGGGCATTCAATGGACCTTTAACGAGTAAAGGTTCACTTGTACTTGATGTAGCCCAATCATTTTGACCACAACCGCGAACACTTTTACCAAAGCCATCGATCTCTTTCATAATTCTTACAGGAATATAGCCTGTTGACGGTAGATATATATTTTTATTACTTCCATCACGAGATACTTTGCCTTCATCGCGAGTACAACTTGTTCCACAAAAAGAAACAGTGATAGCGTTGGAATCTTCTGACATAGCAAAACGAGGCAATGCTGATACGGGAGAGCTTAAAAATAAGCCAGCTGTTCCCAATAAACCTGATTTAATAAACGTTCTTCTTTTTAAAGGCATATAATTTCTTTAGGTAAATAGTTATAAAAGTTGAGCAAATATTTTCTATTTTTAATGTTGAATATTTTTATATTGATGTGGGTTTTATTTCTTTATATATAATAAATAACGAGTAAAAGTTTTTAATAAATAAATCCGATGCTGTTAAGCAAAATGGCAGCAGATAATAATAGGAGCTAAGTGAAAACGCATAATCAGTTATACCTATTGATGTCATAGGTATTCCCTATCAGTATAAAAGCAGTCATTATTATTTTATAACATATATATTGATTTATAATTTAATCAATATTATTGATTATAGTTCACTTATGCTTTTTTCTTAATTTAATCAGTTGCTTACATTTGCTTTTCGAATTAAACATATAAGAGTAAATTATAGCATGGCTAATTTACTCTATATTTAATTAATATATAAATTTTTAATTTAGCGTGACAAAAATATTGGTTATGATTTATAAAGTTCTAAAAGAAGCAATAAAAAAAGAAGTCTTTATTTTATAAATTTACTAATGTGCTGTTATTATCGCCTTTAAAGGAAAGTTGAAATTAAATATTACTGATACTTTTTGATGTTGAACAATTAATGTGGGTAATAATCAGTCAGAAAATGAAGTTGTTATATCATCAATATAGGTAAAGTTAAGATGGATCTATAACCACAATTTGTCGAAAGCAAAACACGATATCAGCGAAGGTATTTGGAATTATTACCGCGAAATTCGACGTAAATGATCTAATGACGATTAACTCGATATATTTGTATGATGAGTACTTTTTTGGATATGGATAAGTTTAAACATAGTGCGATATTTATTATTTAATGTCGCACTATGTTAGTCGTGATACGGTTTAAATGAAGCCAAGCAGTCGTGCTTTTAAGAAGGCCGCTAACGTTTTGTTATCTTGGATTTGATTATCGATGATTTTTTGTTCTATTTCAGCAACAGAAAAAGTAACCACATCAATTATTTCGTCATCATCAAGCTTACCTTGAGTAGGGGTGAGCTCTTTAACAACATACAGATACTGAGTCTCGTCACAAAACCCAGGTACAGGTAATAACTCGCCTAAGAGATGCCATTGCTTTGCTGCGAGGTTAGTTTCTTCTGCTAACTCCCGTTGGGCAGACATTAAAATATCTTCATTAGGTTCAATCGTACCTGCTGGAAACTCAAGTAACCACCGTTTTACTGCTGGACGATATTGATGCACCATAACCAGATTACCGTTGCTATCAATAGGAATAATAACAACAGCACCTGGATGAATTAGCGTTGTAAAAGCTATCTCTCTACCATCTGGTAAAAGATGCGATTGCTCTTCAATACTGAAACATTTCCATTGGTAGTGCGTGATTTTTGTCATAATTATTCTCTATTCATTGGTAGCTATTTGATTATAACCCCAACGTTTTGCTCGCATCAATGCACTTTCTGCCTTGATATAGTCATAGCTAAAGTCTTGATATTCAATATTAGTAATACCAATACTAACGGTGATATTAATTTGATGTCCAGTTGTTAACTCTAATACCCATTGACCAATTTCATCTCGAATATTAATCGCAAATTGTTCGGCATTTTGAATATCTATATCAGGAAGAATGATACAAAACTCTTGGCTACTCAAGCGTGCGATATGCATGTTTTCTGCACACATTTTACGAAGACATTTTGCCAACATCATTAAGGTTTTATCTCCTGCATCTAGCCCGAAACGGTCGTTAACCTCTCTGAATTTATCAATGTTAATTAATAGCATGGATATATCACGACGATAACGCTTACAGCGGGATGATTCATTTTGATAAAGTGGCAATAACCCTTCGCGGTTTAATAATCCTGTTAGGAAATCGTTCGTCGTCGTTCTTTTTACTTGCAAAATTGCATCATATCGGTGACGAGATAATAAAAAAGCCATGACAAAGATAGTAGAGTAAGCACAAATATTTTGCAGCGCTGATGAGATCTGCATCTGTTTATTGGCTATCTCTGACACACTTAACACAATATATAGCATACCAAAAATACTACTATACCAAGTCGCCGTTCTGATTTGTAAAGCAAAAAAGCTCAGTAATGGAATGGTCAAGCCAATGGTATTACTAATATGACGAGCACCTGTAAAATAAAAACCACTAGAACAAACAAGTGTGGTTGCGATTAAAAAGATCCAAAAAAGAATAGTTGCTGAAAAGAGGGTTCGATTTAATGCTGCAAGGGTGTAACACAATGTCATGCCTAGTATTCCAACAAGTGTGAAATAGTGTCCTTGCTGTGAAACAAAATAAGTAAAAGCGATAATAGCGCAGATAGCGCCAGCAAAAGGGAATAACAATGAGAGTTGTTTTCTTAACGTTTTCTCACTAAGTTCAATATAAGCAAAGTTTGTTGCTTGGAGTTGAGTACTTTTAATCAGTGTAGCCATGATATGGAACAGACCCTTATAACATTACAAAAGTTAATGCAATACATAATGTATTATTATGCAGAGCATATCAGCATTGTGATTGATGTCTAATTATTTTTTTAATTTAATGTAAGTTAATATATTAGAAGGGGAATTTTTATTACAATTGTGCTTTTTGTTGGTTGTTTCGTCCTTTATTAAAGCTTTAATCGCAATTGTGGTAGATTATTTTGTATTCTATTTACGAATAAGTTGGTTGATTTTTAGATTGAATAATTAAAAATGAGATCTTCAGTCATGAATCTTTATTTGTGTTTGGTATATATTAAAGTCTCTATCAATGATTAGGAGCGACAATGTTTCCAGAATATAGAAGCTTAATTTCATCGCTAAAAGGGCATGATGCTCACTTTGATCGACTATTTAAAAAGCATAATGAATTAGATGATAAAATTAACGAAATGACATCTTCTAATGGTTTTGATGAGATGCTTATCGAGCAACTAAAAAAAGAAAAGCTATTGTTGAAAGATGAAATATTCGTTTATCTCCAACAAAAAGAACAATAATTGTTTAAAAAAGAGAAGCTTAGACTTCTCTTTTTGTTTTTTGATTATAAAATTATTGAGCTGATAGGAAAGTGTCGATTAAATCAGCAGTTACCGTTGGTTTTTCATTAGTAATGCCATGTGCCGTTTTTGGTAATACGACAATAGGCGCTTGAATGTATTTGCTAAGTTTTATACCGCTCTTTAGTGGAAATATTTGGTCATTTTCTCCCCAAATAAGCATGGTTTGCGGTAACTTTTTAGGATCATATTGCTGAATGCGATCTCTATCATTAGGTAGTGTTTGAATTAATTGTGTTCGTTGTGGCTTCCATTGTGAAAAATAATCAAGGTAAATTTGATTGGCAATAAAATCAGGAATGATCTTTTTTTCAATAAATACATTGTCGTAAAGACGTTTAACACCATCGCCATTGTTGGGTACAAATAACTCTTCTGGTGATTGAGTTCCTGCACGTTTAACTAAATCATTTAAATCTTGATCATTAAATAAAGGGCCAGGGCTAGCAATGATAACGGCTTTATTTATGCGCTCAGGTGTTAGCATCATGTCATAAGTAATAAAACCACCGTAAGATATACCTACGACATCAATATTATTTAACTTTAATCTATCAACCAATTGCCAAATAGCATTTGTTTGAGTGGCTAACTGAGCAGAGCTATTACTATAAGATTCACCAAACCACAGTAAATCAGGGGCAATAACATGGTATTTTTTACTTAGTTGCAGCATTTCTGCTTTCCACGTAGCAGCGGCTGTACCACCAAAACCATGTAAAAGCAGTAACGGCTGACCTTGGCCACCTTCCCAGTAAGTTAATTTACCACCTTGCTGGAGTGTCATCTGATGCTTGCTGAATCCTTCTTTTTTTAACGTTGATTGGTCATGTTCTGTTTTCCAACGTACCACTTCGCAGCCAGTAGCGACGAAAACAAGTGGTAATAGTAGAATAAGAGAATGCAGGAATCGTTTCATTGGTTACTCGAATGATAAAAAACAAATTATACACTGTTTTATTGTGTTGCAGTTAATTATATTAATAACGCTAACCCTAAAATAAATTTGTGAGCTGTATTTGTTTTTTTTGTAAAGATTATGTCAGAATTAAAAAATAATCTGATTAGTGCAGTTGCTAAATAAAGCAATCGATAGCATAATCTTTATCTATAATAAATATTTATACAATATCGTATTATTGCCATACGGATATGTATTAATATTTAGATTGAAACTACGTATTAACGACTAGGAGACACCATGCGTGTATTAGTTACTGGTGGCATGGGCTACATTGGTAGTCATACTTGTGTACAGATGATTGAAGCGGGTATGACCCCAATTATTGTTGATAATTTGTACAATAGTAAAGAAACAGTATTAGGACGCATTCATAGTCTAACGGGTGTGACACCAGCATTCTATAAAGGTGACGTTCGAGACCGTGAATTTTTAGATGGTGTGTTTGCCGAAAATGATATCGATGCTGTGATCCATTTTGCAGGATTAAAAGCAGTCGGTGAATCAGTAGAGAAACCACTTGAGTATTACGATAATAACGTTAGCGGTACATTAGTACTTGTTGAAGCGATGCGTACTGCTGGCGTAAATGCAATTATCTTTAGTTCATCAGCAACGGTTTATGGCGATCCTGCATCAGTGCCAATCACTGAAGATTTTCCAACTAGCGCAACTAACCCATATGGCCGTAGTAAGCTAATGGTAGAAGAGTGTCTTGCTGATATTCAACATGCATACCCTGAAATGAGCGTAACATTACTGCGTTACTTTAACCCAGTAGGTTCACATAAATCAGGTACTATGGGCGAAGATCCACAAGGTATTCCTAACAACCTAATGCCATTTATTTCTCAAGTCGCTGTTGGCCGTCGTGAGTTCTTATCTGTTTTCGGTGATGACTACCCAACAGTTGATGGTACAGGTGTACGTGATTACATTCATGTGGTTGATCTTGCTGATGGTCACCTTGCAGCATTAACACACAAAGGTCGTGAAGCAGGTTTACACATTTACAACCTAGGTACTGGTAACGGTAATAGTGTATTGCAAATGGCGAAAGCATTTGAAGTCGCTTCAGGTGTTGAGATCCCTTACAAAATAGCACCACGTCGTGCGGGTGATATTGCAGAATGTTGGGCTGATCCAGCAAAAGCAAAAGCGGAACTTAACTGGGAAGCTAAACTGACTCTAGACGACATGACACAAGATACATGGCGTTGGCAGTCAACTAATCCCGATGGTTACCCTGACGCAGAGTAAGTACATTTTGGATTGAATAAAAAAGGCGCTTAATAATAGCGCCTTTTTTTGTTTAAAAATAATGATTAGCGATTATTATTTTTGACGTTATATGTTTTCGCAAAAAAGAATATAGCTAAACTAAAGATTGCCCCAAGTGTATCGGCTAACATGTCTTTTTGAGCGTCCCAAATATCGCCTTGTGAGCCTAAAAATTCAATCCCTGCTTCGCCGCCAGCACTTGCTGCATACCACCATTCGACGATTTCATAAGCAGCCGCTGTTGACATTATGGCAAATAAACCAAATAACGCCGCAATAATAGGTTTGCAATGCCCTTTGCGAACTAAGAATTCAGCAATAGGAAAAGCATAAAAACCAATAGAAAAATGTGCGAATCGGTCAAAGTGGTTACGGTTAGAATCTAATAAATGGTTAACCCAGTCAAAAGGAACGTTAGCAAAAGTATAATGAGCACCAATATTGTGTAATATCAACCATATAGCCATTAAAGTATAAGCAAGATTACTAAATACAAAATAACGATAACTGAAGACTAAAAATAAGAACACTATCATAAGAGGAATAGCTTCTGCTATCCATACTGCGCGAAAAGCAGGATTGATCCCTAACGCAATAAAGAAGATGCTATAGCATAATGCTAACCATTTAGGGTATTTGTTCTCAATCATTTCAATTCCTTATAATAAACAATTGGATTAAAGAGTAACGTTTTTGCAATCTATATAGCAACAAAGATTATCAATGCGTTAACGTTAATGTGATGACTTATTTTAGGTTTTTTAAAATTGGTTTGTGTTATAATTTCCAGCTAATGTTTTCACAATATTGTGATATACATCATATTTGACAGTACACACTCATAGATTGAGTTGTTTTTACCGGAGCATCATTTTGCATTTTAAAGATCTTGGCTTAGACCCACGCCTACTAAAGAAACTAAATCATTTGGCGTTTGATCGAGCAACCGAAATTCAACAAACGGCAGTCCCTGTTGCTATTGCAGGCAAGGATATTTTAGCGTCGTCGAAAACGGGTTCCGGTAAAACTCTGGCATTTTTATTACCAGCGATGCAACGTATGTATCGTAGTAAGCCATTTACTCGTCGTGACCCACGTGTTTTGATTTTGACGCCAACACGTGAGTTAGCGAAACAAATTTTTGCACAATTACGTACGCTTAATGCTGGTACGCCTTACGATGGTACCTTGATTGTTGGTGGTGAAAACTTTAACGACCAAGTAAAAGCATTACGTAATGACCCAATGTTTGTGGTTGCAACACCTGGTCGTTTTGCTGATCACCTAGAGCACCGCAGTACACATCTGGATGGCTTAGAAATGCTGATCCTTGATGAAGCTGACCGTATGCTTGATCTTGGTTTTGAACCTCAACTACGTCGTATTAACGAAGCTGCAAATCACCGTCGTCGTCAAACATTAATGTTCTCTGCAACGATGGACCATGTTGATGTACTTGATATGGCATCTGAAATGCTAGATAACCCTAAGCGTATTTCAATTGGTCACTCAGCAGAAGAGCATACCGATATTACACAACGCTTTATTCTTTGTGATCACTTAGATCATAAACAAGCATTACTAGATAAAGTGCTTGAGGTTGAAAATTACAATCAAGTTATTATCTTTACAGCAACACGTGCTGATACCGATCGTTTAACTGCTGAATTGAACGAGCGTAAGCTTAAAGCGGTTGCACTGAGTGGTAACTTAAATCAAACCCAACGTAATAGCATCATGAGTCAGTTTGAGCGTAACTGCCATAAGATTCTGGTAACAACAGATATTGCATCACGTGGTCTTGATATCGATAGCGTATCATTAGTAATTAACTTTGATATGCCAAAACATGCTGAAGAATATGTTCACCGTGTAGGTCGTACTGGTCGTGCAGGTAATAAGGGTGATGCTGTTTCACTTGTTGGACCAAAAGACTGGAAGAGTTTTAAAGCGGTTGAAGCATTCTTAAAACAAAAGATTGAGTTCACCACAATTGAAGGCTTAGTGGGTAAGTTTAAAGGCCTTAAACCAGCACCGAAGAAGAAGTTTGTTAAGAAAACAACAACTAACACGACTACTGCAGCTAAACAAACTCACGCACCAAAAGCTAAAAAGAGAGTTGATAAGCGTTTTTACGAAAACCAAGCGGTGGGTAATGATGTATTTATCCCTAAGAAAAAACGTAATACAGATGTAAGTCAAGACGACCAATAATCATTATTGTATATATGATTACGTAACTTGTTCTTCGTTGTAGTGAGACATAAAAAAACCAGACCTAGCGTCTGGTTTTTTGTTATGCGTCTAAGTTAAATCCGCAATAGTATTAACTACAACTGTGCGATTAACGCAATTGGTAAACTTGACCTTCTTTATCTGCTTTAACAGCAGCAAAGCTTAATACAAATGGACCTTGTGCTTGAACTGTTGCAGGTAACGTTTGAATAGCTTGTTTTGCTTCTTCACGAGTAGCAAAATTACCGTAAGTTACTGCATACCAGTTACGACCTAATGCATGTTTCCAGTTAACCCAAATTGGTTGATTGCCAGTAATTGGCTGAAGATAACCACGCAGGTTACGCTCTTCACTTAATGCCAAAATCTGAACGGTAAAATGCGAAGGGTTAATATCACCAAATGCTTGATCATTTGTCATTGATTCTTCATCTGCAAGATGCGCATTGTCATTATCAATGTAGTCACTATCAACAACCGGCTCACTGGTTACCGTCGTCGCTGGTGCAACAGTTTCAGCGGGCTGTTGTTGTTGACATTGAAGGTTTTCATTATCAAGTTTAGATGGTAATAGGTAACCTGTATCACAAGGGCTGCTAGATGACGCACAACCAGATAATGCAAATAGACCCAAGACAACTGCTGCCTTTAGCGTACGAGATGCCATTGTTTTCTCCGAAGAATATTTAATGATTCATAAATGTGATATTGGTATTCATCAGTTTTGTGATGTAAATATCATCATTAACAAATGTCTTTATACTTAGGGTCTATTGTAGCTAAAAACGGCAAAATATTGACATGATAATTACACATTAATGATTAACTGAACGTTTTTTAAGCAAGTGAGTTATGCTAAATGAGAATACGTTATATTGCCCTAATAATTGATAGCGCCATATCGTTATATAGCTTTTTACTCTTTCATAGAGGTAAACAGTCTTTTTTAAAACACTAATCATTGGTTAACATATTAATAACAATTGATGTTTAATATGGATGATAATTATGAAAGCGTGGTTACTCAGAGTTAATGATCGTCAACGACGCATCATCGCAACAGTGATAGCAATGTTATTGGTTGGAGTATCATTAGTGACAACTGGGATCACCAGTGCATTATGTGATTTAAGCGCCTTTGCTATTTTAGCAGTTGTATTGTGGTTGAAAATGAGTGAACAGCGATTAAACAAAAACCATTATGAAGTGTTAACAGCTTCTAAAAAAGTCGTTATTGAGCCGTAATATCTGTCTATTCCCATTAGAGTTAAAGTAAGTCATATTGGAATAACCAGCCAAAATAAACACATTGTCATTACAATTAGTACAAGATAGCGAAACATAAACATAAACAGTTGTTTATATTACTATTTTTATTGATATATATTTTAATAAAGTGTGATTGAGTGCTAATTATTGCTTCTATATAAACTTTATTATCAGCACGAATTTTTACTGAATATAACTCAGTAATATAAGCGCTGTTATTAGGGAGTATAGATGTGTTTATTGTAGAATTTTTGATTGTACTTGTGTGTATATTAGTTGGTGCTCGAATCGGTGGTATCGGTTTGGGTGTGATGGGTGGTATCGGTCTTGCTATTTTAAGCTTTATTTTTGGTTTGCAACCAACCAGTCCACCAATTGATGTAATGTTAATGATCATGGCGGTTGTAGCAGCAGCAGCAGCAATGCAAGCAGCTGGTGGTCTTGAATACTTAATTAAAATTGCTTCAAACATTCTTCGTAAAAATCCTCGTCATATTACCTTTATTGCACCGTTAGTGACTTACATGTTTACTTTCTTAGCAGGTACAGGTCATGTTGCTTATTCAGTGTTACCTGTTATTGCAGAAGTTAGCCGCCGTAGTGGTATTCGTCCTGAGCGTCCATTAGGCATGGCTGTTATTGCCTCTCAGTTTGCGATTGTAGCAAGTCCTATTGCTGCTGCTGTTGTAGCACTTGTTGCATTTCTTGAACCACAAGGTATTACACTAGCTGATGTATTAATGGTGACTATCCCTGGTACATTCTGTGGTTTAGCACTTGCATGTGTTGTGGTAAATAAAATCGGTAAAGATCTGAAAGATGATCCAGAATACCAACGCCGCATGCAAGATCCTGCTTTCCGTCAGGAAATGGAACAAGAAATTAAAGTTGAAGAGATCGTTATTAAGCCAGAAGCAAAGAAAGCGGTTGGTTTATTCTTATTTGGTGCATTAGCGGTTGTTATCATGGGAGCATTTCCAGCACTGCGCCCTAACTTCAATGGATCAGCAATGGGTATGGCACACACGATCGAGATTGTGATGCTAGCGATTGCTGCATTGATCATTTTGATCTGTAAGCCAGATGGTAATGCGATCACTCAGGGATCTGTTTTCCACGCAGGTATGCGTGCGATTGTTGCGATCTTTGGTATCGCATGGCTAGGTGATACGTTTATTGCTGGCCACAGTGAAATGGTAAAAGATGCGGTATCAGGTTTAGTTGAAGTTGCGCCATGGACATTTGCATTTGCGTTATTTGCGCTATCAGTAATGGTAAACAGTCAAGGTGCAACAACTGCAGTGCTTGTACCTGTAGGGATCACTTTAGGCTTACCACCAGAAGTTATCATTGCAACCTTCGTTGCTGTTAACGGTTACTTCTTTATTCCTAACTATGGTCCAATTATCGCTTCGATTGATTTTGACCGTACAGGTACAACGAAGATTGGTAGTTATATCTTTAACCATAGCTTTATGATCCCAGGTTTATTAAGTATGGTCTTTAGTATTATCTTTGGCTTTATTTTTGCGAGTTTTGTTTTGTAATTAATGCGGTAAAGTCATTGTTTGATATCTCTTAATTAGTAACATCGACATGTTGCTAATGCCATTAAAATAAAAACCTCCATAATTTCTGGCGAGAAATGTGGAGGTTTTTTATTGCTTTTTTTTTGTGTGTGTCTTATTTATGAGAATAAGTAAATTTATATCTTCTATACTGTGATCAGTGTTGTGTGGAGCTCGGTGTGGATAATTGAGCTTTATTTACTATTTTAATTCCCGTAAAGGAGTTAGATATGAAGATCATAAAAAGATATTCAATTTTTAGCTATATCTTTGCTTTTTTAGGTGTTTTTAACAGTGATGTTTTTGCATCAACGCCGCCCGGACCGCCGCCACCACCAATTTACCCTATCAATGAAAATGTGATTGATACGATAACGGTTCATCCAGAGCTAAGTAAATCGCAATTAGATAGTCTGATGAAACAAAAGCTGCGCCCTAATCGTGGTTTAACTCATTTTATACCGACTAAAATTTATGTTAAATCAGGAGAATATTTACGTTTAAGTCCAGAGCCTAATCGTGGTGTTTCTGTATGTATTAATAATTTAGAAACAAAAATATTATGTCAGCAGCGTGTAACATTTAACTATAGTTCAGATTTTTATCTAAAAGCGAAGGTTGATGGCGAGGTTTATATTGAAAATTTATTAAAGAGTGATGATAACGTTACAACTGTGACCATAACGGGAGGACATGAAATGCCGGTCTTCCGTTTAGGAGATCATACTGATAATGATTTTGTTGCGATGCTAAATGAAGCGACAACGCCAAATATTCATTTGATGTCACCAACCATGATCATCACGGGACCCATTGCGAAATTTAAATCTTACGGCGTGACCGATCCGACAGCGTTAATGGAAGGATGGGAAAACATTATTACTTGGGGACAACAAGATTACGGATTTTCATCTGATTTAGCACCAAATCATCAGCCAATGTCTCATAAAGTACTATTTCTAGATGTCGGTGAAGAAGGTAGTGGTTTAATGTTTGCTACTCGATATCATTTAGGAACAGGCACTGATTATGCCTTTAATCGTGTTGTTAAAACGAGCATTTTACTTACCGATGATGGTTGGGGACCTTGGCATGAATATGGACATACACTACAACCTTTCTATATGCAATTTAAGGGAATGACAGAGGTAACGACTAATATTACCTCACAAAAGGTGAAGAAAGCATTAGGTTATAACAGCCAACTAGAAGACCGTTGGGATAGCCAAATATTTCCCTACTTAGAACAACCTAATGATATAAAAGATTATTTTAACGATGATATCCGTTTGTTGACGAAATTAGGTATGTTTTGGCAGTTAGATCTTGCTTTTGGACCTCGATTTTATCAGCGTATGAGTATCATTATGCGTAATGCCTATCAGCAAGATCCAACGTTATATAATGATAATTTTGATACCCTCGTACAACGATTTATTCGTGTGGCAAGTTTGACAACGGGTTATGATTTGCGAGATTACTTTATTCAGTGGGGAGTCTCGATTAGTGATGAAACTCAAGCTGAGATGAATGACTATGTTAACTTAGCGTCATCGGCTAATTTGTGGAAAAATACTGATTTAGTTACGGTTGAGAAAAATCATGAATTTGGACGTGATGTCGCTATTCATTATCGCCATAGACAAGAGAAAATAAAGTTAACTTATGATTATTTCCGTACTTGGCTACCAAATCAGCGTGCTACTGTTTATCTTAATAACCGTTATATTGGTGAAATTGAAAATAATCAAAGTGAGCAGTTTACAATTAAATTAGATCAAGAAAATGCCTTAGTTAAAGCGGTATTAAAACAACCTTTAAATCGTGGTGATAAAATTAAAGTTGTTTTTGAAGCGCCACAAAGTGATACCGCGACATACAAATATAAAGTTAATGATATACGTATGTGGGCTAATTCAGATAAAGATAAAATCACAGTGAAGGTTAAACGTAGTCGTTTTAACCAAGATGATTTTAGTTTGCATGCATATTCAAATGGTTATCTTATTTTTAGTTGTGGAAATAATGCTTGTGAGCATGCAGATGTCACGTTTAGAAACAATAAAGTTATTATTTCTAAACAGTTTCAATTAACACCTAATCAACCTGTTACTGTGGTTATTGGTAAACAAAATAGCCAGTTAGAAAATGTTATTTATGCGAATTAATAAATTATATTATTTATTATAGAAAATTAAAGGGTATTGGCGTCAGGGATGACGCCAATAATTTTATTAAGTAGAGTATTATTTAGTTTTGTAAATAGTATTACCTTCTTTGATAGTTTCGACAATCTTAATATCTTTAATTTTTGTGGGCTCAATGGTGAGAGGGTTATTATCCAGAATAACCATATCCGCAAGTTTTCCTACCTCAAGCGAGCCCTTGTTCATCTCTTCGTTATATTGTTCTGCAGCCCAAATAGTCATCGCTTTTAAGCCTTCAAGTGGTGTGATTTGCTGTGTTTCACCGATAACTTGATTGCTTCGTGATAACCGATTTACAGCAGATGAAAGCATCATCATTTGATCTAAAGGTGCAACAACAAAATCAGTATGATTGGTTGGGTGAAGGCCGATATCAATAGCATCTCGCATTGGACTTATATAGTCAGTCTGTTTTTTGCCACGATTTTTAAGATGAGCGTCTGCAAAATAGTAAGTATGTAGGGTATAGAAAGAAGGGCGGATCTTATATTGTTTAAATTTACTCAATTGATCTTTACGCGCAAATTGCGCATGGATCATCGTAATGTCACGATCTTTAGTCAGATCATCCTTGGCTACTGATTGGTGTGCTTCAAAAAATGCATCAATCGCACCATCACCGTTAGCATGTAAATTTAAAGGCACATTTAAGTCATAGACTTTTTTAACCATTTTATTAATTGTGTCTTGTGGAAAGGTCAATTCACCCATCCAATTTTTTTCTCCTGCAGGGCCTCCTGCTAAATATGGGGTTGTAAATCGTGCTGTTCGCCCTTGAGGTGAACCATCAACGGTAACTTTAACGCCACCAACTTTAAGACGATTATTATATTGCAGCCATTTATCAACGGGGTACTTAGCTAAAATTGCATCTACATCGGTAATAAAGGGATAAACGATAATATCAATAATATTGGCGTTAGCATCAGATGCACGTTTAATAGTTTCAAATTGATTTAAATGGGTTGCGCCTTCATGAGCGGTGGTAATACCATTTTGAGCATACAATTTTTGGCCTGCTTTAGTGGCTTTAATTTCCTCTTCTGGCGACATTACTTCAGCTTGAGCAAGCACAGGAAGATACGCTGTTTCCATGATTAACCCAAATGGCTCATTGGTGCCTTCTTTACGTACGATAACGCCACCAGCAGGTGTTTCGGTTTGATCACTATAACCATATTTTTTTAAAGCAAGACTGTTCATTACTGTACCATGCATAGAGACATGGTCGATACGTACAGGGTTATCAGGAAAAACTTTATCGATATCGTCACGATTAAGTAAGCGACCATTTGGCATCACGGTATCATCATAACCATAAGCAATAATCAATTCGCCCTTAGGGATCTTATGCTCGTCAGCATATTGCTTAATTGTTGCAAGAATACTATCAACATCTTTACCTGTTCCTGATGGTGGGGCATAGACTTGTGCTTGATCAGCAACCTGTAATGAGTTGAAATAATGGCTATGAGCATCAATAAAGCCGGGTAATAAACTTTTACCTTCTAAGTCGATGAGCTTCGTTTGCTGTGATTTAAATGTGTTGTTAATCGTACTGGTATCACCTACTGCAATGATTTTTCCATCTTTAATAGCGATAGCTTGCACAGAGGGTTGAGCATCGTTCATAGTAATAATATTACCGCCACTATAAATAGTATCAGCACTCACCGCCGGCTCTTTTGCATGACAATTCATCGCTAATAATGACGAGATTAAAGCTGACATCAGTTTCAATTGTGAAGTTTTCATTGATTACATCCGTGTTAAGAAAATAAAAATACCGTTATATATATTATTAGCACTAACCATTTAAAATGCTTCAATTTATCAAAAAAACCGTATAGAGAAGTATTAATAACCGTAGCAATGAAGGATTTGTGATATGAGGGATACAAAAAAGCCAGACGTTATATCTGGCTTAAAAGAGTGTTCTCAATCTAACGTTGATTTATTAAAGAAATAACTCGATATAGGTTAATGAAGCAGCACCAATGGCTAGCCAAAGTACAACACCTAATAATAATGGTTTGTGTCCAGCATTACGTAATTTACTCACTGTAATACCTGAACCAATCAAGAATAGACACACGACCAATAAACGCTTTGATGCATCAAAAATTAGCATATAGGTGGAGTGAAATTGTGGTACAAAATGAGCCACTAAAATAGCAAGGCAATAAAAGACAATAAAATATGGGATGCCAATTTTCTTACTGTCGCCTTTAAACATTAACGCACTGCCAAACGCAACAGGAATGATCCATAGTGCGCGAGCAAGCTTAAGTGTAGTTGCTGTTTTTAAGGCTTCATCGCCATATGATCCCGCCGCACCAACAACCGATGATGTATCGTGGATTGCAATTGCAGCCCAAGTACCAAACGCATGTTGACTCATCTCAAGCAAATGACCAATAGCAGGGAAAAGGAACAGTGCCGCAGCATTAAGTACAAATACCGTTGCTAAAGCCAATGATGTTTGATCATCACGAGCATTAATGGCTGGTGATACTGCGGCAATAGCACTACCACCACAAATAGCCGTACCAGCTGCAATTAAATGACCCGTTTTTTTATCAAGTTTTAGAAAATGGGTTGCGAGCCAGCCTAAAAACAAGGTAAAGAAGATCGAAGATATAATCAGTCCAAGTCCTTGACGGCTAGCTTCAATTGCTTCATTTAAATTAATCCCAAACCCTAAACCAATAATGGAGTATGACAAAAGTTTTTTGGTCAAGGCGGCAAGATTAAATTGTGTTGGCACTAAACCGAAACTGGCTAAAGTAAAACCAAGGATTAATGCAATTGGTGAACTAATAAAAGGTGCTAAACATATCACTGCAGTAATGATAAAGATAAAATCTATGGGTCTAATCTTATGATTTAAGGTCATTTTTATGGTTAATATCGGTTCATTGATAAGATCTTAAATTATACGCATGTCATTCTATTTAGGTGAGTTAAATATATTTAAACGAGGGTTAAGAGTAACTTAATATATGGCTACTATCTGTAAGGTTATTATTTTTTTTGCCAAGTGCCATCACTGTCTTGATAGTAATTTCCTAGCTGGGTTTTTTCGACTGCTTTAAAATAAGCACGCTGTTTTACATCAATGAGAGATAAATCATGAGACTGACTAATTGCATTATAGGTATTTTGACGATGGTTATTAACCGTTTTTATTAATTGAGAAACATCAGCACGATGGTTTGCATTAATTACAGCAATAAAACCATTATTAGCCTCGCCAACCAGTCCTTGTTGCTTCGCTTGCTGTAAATTAAGAGCCAAAGCCGAATCTGAAAACAAAGCCATCAAACAACAGCTAAAGATGATTGGTTTCATGATGGATTACCTTACTAAAAGAAAAGTGTAAAATTAAAATGTCTCTTTATTATCAAAAAGTTGCTCTATTTCTTTATCTACTTTTATTTTAATTTCATGCTCAATCTTAACGTTAAGATTAACCTCAATAGGTTTATCCGATGTAGCAACTTGTATTGTTGGTGTACAGCCATTGAGTAAGAGCAGCGTAATCATGAGTGCTATGCCATAGAGCGTAGATAGGAGCGATGTTTTTTGCAAACTATTCATGGTGATAACCTTTTACATAATTAGTACTGATTAAAATGGTCACTGATTTTTTGTTCGATATCAGAAGCATTGATCATGTTAATTGTTTTAATGAGCTCTAGAATATTATCTTCAACCGCTAAGTTGATATTGATAGGGCGACCATACTGAAAATCAGGGTTATAGCCTTTAAAATGGGCTTGAGTGTCTAACACTCCATCTCTAGCGTAGTTAACTTTAATGGCGAGAGTACGATAATGATAATTTTTAAGGATCTCACTCACCATTAACGGACTATGATGACCCGCAGCTTTAACTTTATTATCAATAATCGAGCCATCTAGATAACGTAATACTCCACCAGGATGGCGAGATTGAAGTACGCCACCATGGATCTCAGGTTTACCATCAATAAATGAGATTGGAATTGTGCCATCAAGGATCCCTGTAAACTCGATCCCATCATGATCAATAACATCGGTTATTTTTTCAATGTTGAGTCCAAATACTGTAATAGGGATCGTACTTAAATGACGATCGTTAGTACGGTGGATACCATGTGCGCTGATACTGCCGCCAAATAAATTGGCTGAAATTCGATGTAACGTATATTGATCTGCTTGAGTGTCAAAATCGATAATTAAACTTGGTTTTGTTAACCAAACGCCAACGTCAAGTTGTTGAGCAAATAAAGCCATTGGACGTAGACTACGAATCCCCTCAGGTGAAAAAGCTGTATACAGGCTGCTATTAAGTTGAGTTACTTTAATGTCACGATAATGACCAGAAAGGTGGTTGGTAGCGATATTAGCCGTGCCTGTTAATTGATTATTACGATCAATAACAAACGATGCGCTGGTGGTGATACTGCCGTCTGTAATATCAATCGGTAACGATAACGCCGAAAAGTAATAATTCTTTAAGCTATGTTTTTGAGTAAAAGAGACCGTTCGATGGTGTAGTTTTACGTTGGTTTTTTTAGCAATTAAATCTGCATTAATATCGACTTGCGCTAATATATCATCATAAGGATTGGCTAAGGTTGTTTTAACGTTAAGCGCATTATTAGCTAACAGAAAATGACCATGAAGGTTAGTTGGCGGTAGCACTTGCTGCTGGTTACGTTGTGCCGCTGACATTGTTATTTTGAAATCACTGCTGAGAGTTAGTGGTTGTGGTGACGGTTTAGCGATTGCAGTGCTGATTGCTGTATCATTGTTAAATAAAAACGCATGGCGTAATAAGAATTTACTGACTTTCACATTTAATTGGGTTTTATAGTCTGCTGCCTGAGATTTTTTTGTCGATTGGTGACGAGCATATAATTGAGCACTTAATTGTGCCTGAGTATTTTTAGGCTGATAAAGTGTTAATGCGAGTCGATCATCTTGTTTTTCAAAAATACCGATTAATTGTTTTAAACTGAAATCAATGTCCTTACTGTTGCTATTGGCTAAGGTTGGAATACCTGCGAAAGTCAGCTTTTTAGCTTGTAAACGGGTCTGTTGCAGTTGGGAAACTAAATAGTTATTAGCCCAGGTCGCTTTTACCTTTGAATTAAATACAACGTCATTAATTTTACTGTCAATAATCGGTTGTAGGCTATTAATACTGGCACTGATGTTGGCATCGATGTGACATTGTAAATTAGGGTACAAACAGTTGAGATCATCAATAAAGAAATGTAATGCCGACTTCGTTTTAGCATTTTTAAAGCTAATAGTTTCGTTTTTATCGCTTAAAGCAACGCGGAATAATTCATTTTTATAATTGACCTTAAAGTTTATTTTACCATCACTATTCATTTGAATATTAGCAACATGCTTTGGTTGGTTATGGTGGCTATCATGATTGCGTTGATCATTTAAAAAAGGTGCAGCAAAGGCATATTTGTTGAGTTCAATCGCAAAAGAAGCGGGTAACTCAATGCCAACAAGGTAGTGTGCATCAACAATTTTATTATCTCTGACCATAGGTTGTGCTTTGTTAGATAAGCTGCTGACGATTTGTTTAGCATAGAAACGTAGCGGCCCATTTATTTTTGCATTTGGCACATCTTTGAGCCCTAAACGGTCGGTAAATTCTTTGGTATTTTTAAAATTGGCATTGCAGTTTAAGTATTGTGGCAACGGTTGTTGAAAAATAATCTTAGCATCACAATTAAGGCTATTACCATCACTGCGAGTCATAATGGTATGTACTCGCGCATCTGTTTTTGATAAATGGTGAATATTGACCTCAAGTTGATACGGATTTGGAGCTAACGCTTTTCCTCTGACAATAAAACGTGCTTTGGTTTTATTTTCTGCTGCGATATTTAAATCTTTTGCCTGCTGTTCTATTTTATGGCGAGCTTGTTCTCGATGTTGACGTTGCTGCTTATGGTGGGCTTTTTCAGCCGCTGTTTTTTTGGGTGGGGATTGGTTGTGATCGTTATCTGCTATTGGTTCATCTATTGCTGTAGAAGCTGTAGAAGCTGTAGAAGCTGTAGAGTTAGTTGTTGTTAGTGATGCCTGCGTGAGTGGTGTCTCTAAAATTACTCTAGCATCAATTAATAAATCACCGTAAGTAAATGACTTTATTTTAAATTTATTTACAGGTAAACGGGCAAGGTTAGCGATAGTTTGTCCAAGATGAAATCCTTTACTATCGATATCAGTACGACTAACAAATTCGGGAAGGTATTTGGGCTGTTCTAACTTGGCAGTTTTAGCGATTAACTTCATTGTCGGTAAACTGTTTTTAAGATCAAACGCTAACGATAATTTGGTAATAATTTGCTCAGGTAAAGTGTTATTGAGGGTTTCCCATTCAGGCAGCAGCGCACCAATAGTTACCGCAACAGGGGTTTGCTCGTCTTGCCACGCAATAGAAAATTGACTGTCAGTGAAGCGTAACGGGTAATGGGGCGATGGCTGGTAATGTGGAAAGAATAAATTTAATCGGCCTTTTTCAGAATGACCAGAGATCACCAAGTGTGGACTGTTGCTGATCGTAACATCAACTTGTTCAATAATTTGTGTTGCAGCGGGCTCTTTACCATCACTGTGTGCGGCAGAGGCTGTTACCTTACGGGCATGGGCATTAATGGCTAATGGAGAGGAAAAATCAACAAATTTAAATGTCGCATCAAAAAAATGAATATAACGCAGGAAGATGTCTTGTTTCTCAAGCATTGTTGTCGCGGCTGGCGAAAGCTCGATTTCATATTTCTTGGCAAACAGACGATAACTGCCTTCATCAATAGGGTTATTAGGATCGACACTGTGGCGCAGAGAAAGGTTATGAAAGGTGACATTGTAATCAAAAACCCGTAACGAAATCAGCTCTGCGCGCACATCACCATCATAACGGAGCCCTTTAAGTCCCGTTACTGTAATACCATTGATACTTAGCCATATAAAACCAACAATAGGTGCGAGTAAGAGCAGCACCAATAACGATAAACCCAGCTTAGTGTGAGTACGTAACCGTGGCGGTCGAGAATTTGCTGGTGGTGCTGGCTCAGTGTTTGATGAGCGAGATTTCACTACGATAGATCACCTTTTCATAAAAGAATGTTTCAATGGTAGCAATAAGTTACTCAGTTAACTGAAATATTCACCATTCGCGGTATATCTAGACATAATAATGAGTCTATCATTGCTATGTTGTTGACAAAAATCATTCAATACCATTTGCCAGTAAAATGACTAACTATGCTTTTGGTTATAAAAAACGCGGGTTTATAGTTTTCACTTTGAGTAATTATTCATTTTAATTGTCTAAATAATAAAGCCAACCTTTGTGAGTGGTTGAAAATGTTGCTTGGCATGATTGCTGTCGTTGTTGTCGTTGCGCAATCGAATAATTATCAAACAAACGTTGGTAGCGTGCAGGGTTACTACCATACACCAGACATAAAATACGTTGGTAACGCTGTTGATTAAGCGCATGTTGTTGAATGAACGGATTGTTCTTAAGGGCAGATTGATTG
Source organism: Photobacterium andalusiense (assembly GCF_900185625.1). Classification (GTDB taxonomy): domain Bacteria; phylum Pseudomonadota; class Gammaproteobacteria; order Enterobacterales; family Vibrionaceae; genus Photobacterium; species Photobacterium aquimaris. The sequence continues at coordinate 410,523 of NZ_FYAJ01000002.1, read as the reverse complement.
AATGCATCGATACTAAATAAGAGGTTTGAGTTAATCGCTATTTCATCACCTCTATCAATATCATTAAGCAGTAAAATCGTCACAAAATTATCAACGGTATTTTCGCTGTAGCCTAATATCGGTATCGCGCGATCAAGAATATAGACATGACCAATTTCATAGAGCAATGTTAGTAATAGTGCATCAGTAGTCGCTTGATAACGTTGTTGTTGTGTTGGGTAACGATCACTATCTGTCACATGTTGTAAGAGTTGAGTAATATACTGGTAAGGGATCTGAATTAGCTGCTGAGTCGAATTATAATAAGGCCCTTTATTACCACCAAATACGATGTCTAAGCTCGGCGCAAAAATAAAACGGGTTTGGCTCAAGTGCTTTATTGTCGCTAGCATAGATGAATGTTGGACAATATCTTTTGCTTGTTGTTGCTGTGGCGTAGATGGGGTATGAAACACAAAATTTACTGTTGCAACTGGATCTAATGCCAAACCATAACGTCCACCTGTGGGTTGTTCTGTTCCTGCGTAACTTAGGTTAGATATTAATAGGCTGGCAAGTAAACATGCGATACGCATCTTTATATTCACGCTATCACCTCGTAACTGCTATTGATGTATCATAGTTGATAATTATAGCGGATGAGATGGAATGTAACGCTGCAAAACAATAAAAAGGCACTATTAATAACTATCAATAGTGCACTGTGTGTTGTTTTATATTCAATCGCGATTGAGCACTAATAACATTTCAACCACACCGTCAGCGAGTTGAACATCAATACTAAAGCCCATTTTTTGTGCCAAGGTGATCATGCCGCGATTGGTTGGCATTGTCATACCTGTTAGTCTCGCTAAGCCTCGCTGGTGGGCGTAATCAATCAGTTTGGTCATTAAAATTCCCCCTAAACCACAGCCTTTAATATCTGAGCGAACTAAAATAGCAAATTCAGCCTCTGTATTGTCGGCATCTGATAAAGCACGAGCCACGCCAATGATCATGTCTTCATAAACAGCGACAAATGCTATTTCACGGTCGTAATCTATCTGGGTAAACTTCGCTAAGGCTTCATGATTTAACTCGCCAACATCTGAGAAAAAGCGTTTATAAAGATCCTCTTCAGATACTTGATTAATAAATGCTTTATGAGCCGGTTCATCTTCAGGCAGGATCGGACGTAGCAAAATCTGCTTACCATCTTTTAGCTGACATGTTTGTTCATATTCTTTTGGATAAGGACGAATGGCGAGCCGTTGTTGAATATCACCATTAAACGCCGCTATATCCATCGAAGCATCAATGATCGTGAGTTCATCACCTGAGATCAACAGAGGGTGAATATCAAATGCTTGAATTTCAGGGCAATCAATGATCATTTGTGAAATAGTGACTAATAAACGACTCAGTGCAGGAATAGATATTTGCTCTAAGCTACTACGTTGTTTGATTTTATGATGCTTTAGCGCATTGATAACCATATAACGGGCTAAGGCCATATTTAATGGTGGCAATGCAACCACGGCATCACGCTCAATATTCCAATGAATGGTTTCTTCACCAAGTATGATCACCGGGCCAAAGATGGGGTCATTATGGATACCAAGGCGTAATTCTTGTGCGCCAGAACGATCAGCCATACGTTGAATTAATAATCCATCAATACGTGCGCTTGGATAGTGTAATGCCACCCGTGACAAAATAGCATCAGCAGCATTAGCGACTTCACTAGCATTACGTAGGTATAATACCACGCCATGAATTTCTGATTTATGCCGAATATCTGCAGAACGTAATTTTACTGCTACTGGATAACCGATTTGTTCAGCAATATGTACAGCTTCTGCAGCATCAGAAGCGATCCAAGTTGGTAGCGTTGTAAAACCATAGCTCGTTAGTAAAGGCCGTATTTCATGGGTTTCAAGGTGATGAATATTTTGTTGGAGCAAGCGTTGTATCTCATTGCGCACATAGTGGAGATCTGCGGTAATTTCGCCAATAGAGACAGGCGTTTCCATTAATTGACGTTGGTTACGGCGGTACTCAACTAAATGCATGAATGCTGAAATAGCACTTTCTGGAGTACGGTAGGTTGGTAAGCGTGCTTGAGTAAAGATAGAGCGTGCTTCAGCAGCTTCATTTTCACCAGACCAATTTGTCAGTACGTTTACTCGCTGGCTACGAGGGTGCTGGCGAAGAGTCTCTGTGATGATTTGAGCGGTATCAGTACTATTGGCTACCGCAGAAGGGCTGTGCATGATAAGCAGTGCGTCAAAGTCATCGCTATCAAGTAAAATTGTCAGTACTTGTTGGTAACGGTCGGTATTAGCATCACCCATAATATCAATTGGATTAGCCTGAGACCAATAAGCAGGTAATACAGCGGATAATCGTTGAATGGTTTCAGCACTGAGTGTTGCTAGTTTTCCACCGCGATCGGAGAGTGCATCCACCGCCATGATTGCAGGGCCGCCTCCATTGGTTAGAATAACCAGTCTTTCTCCTCGCAAGGGAACTGAATGGGCCAGTGTTTCAACAGCGGCAAATAAGTCATGGGTAGTATGCACTCGTAACATACCTGATCGACGAATTGCAGCATCATAAACTTCATCAAGGCCACCTTCTCCCATTGTGTGTAATAACGCGGCAGCTCGTCCAGCCATTGTTCGACCACTTTTTAAAACTAGAATACGGCGATTACGCGCTGCGGCTCGAGCTGCTGACATAAACTGTCGTGCATCGTTAATGCTATCGATATAAAGCAAGATAGCATCTGTTTTTGTGTCTTGGCTTAGAAAATCAAGTAACTCTGCAAAATTAATATCACACGCATCGCCTAAAGAGATAAAAGTCGAGAAGCCGATTTGTTTATTTTGCGCCCAATCTAAAATAGTGGTGCACACAGCAGCTGATTGTGAAATGAACGCAATATTGCCTTTATTGGCGGCTATAGGAGACACTGACGCATTAAGGTTAAGCCAGGGAAGAATAATTCCCATGCTATTGGGTCCGATAATCCGCATATTATAGCGCTTGGCATTAATCAATATTTGCTGGTGGTAATTGATGGCGTTACTGTTACTTGAGGCTGACATCATAGTAGCTGCAATAATGATGACTGCTTTTACGCCTTTTTCTCCAAGTTGGGTAATAATATCAGGATTAAATTCAGCCCGTGTACAAAGAATCGCAATATCAGGCGTTATCGGCATTGCATCTATATTACGATAAGCAAGAATGCCAGCAACAGCAGCATATTTAGGTGTTACAGGAATGATAGGGCCATTAAAGCAGCCAGATAACAGATTGCGAACAACGATATAGCCAATGCGTTGTGAATTATTTGATGCGCCAATGACTGCAATGCTGGTCGGCTTTAGAAACGCTGCTATTTTACTCATAAATTCCCCCCTTAATCATCTGAGTTATACTTTATCTCTAAATAGTAGAAGGGCATGTTTTTTGTAATGATAATGTGATCCAAATGAAAATTAAGTGATACGGAATATATTCATGAGGTATTTTTATTCCAATGGGAAATATAAGTGTGATTTAAGTATTATTATTATATTTTTTCATTGATAGTGTTAGTAATATGTGTCTAACTATAGATTATTTTGTGAGATCTTTAGGTGAAAGATAAGAATGATTAATGACTTATATTTTAAATATCAGCCAAGATACTATGGTGGTGAAATATCTTCTTATGAGGCATTATTAAGAAGTGATATCAATGATTTTAATGTTGAAAAATTTGTGTATTCAATGGAGCATTCTGCTGCTTTTGATTTGAACATTATTCGTAAAGTGCTTCAAGATAGAAAGTCTTTAGACATTTGTGATGATGTATCTATATCATTAAATATATCAATAGCGAGTCTACTTGATGATAACTTTATTCATAAATGTTTAAATATTTTTGAGTATGAAAAAAATATCACCTTAGAATTGACAAATCATGATCAAACGGATGATTTTGATAGTATACAAAAATCCATCTTATTACTTAAAGAACAAGGCGTAAAGTTTGCTTTAGATGATTATGGTAAGGGATATATAAATACAGATATTTTTTTATACCTAGATGTTGATTATATAAAGTTAGATAGACGCTTAATTAGTAATATTGAGCATAATTATATTAGTTATTCTATTCTTAAATCAAAATACGATCATATCGTAAATGTTTTAGACAAGGTTGTGATTATTGAAGGCATAGAGACATTTGAACAATTTAACTTAGTTAAAGAGTTTGGTGATATGTTTTATCAAGGTTTTTATTTTTCAAGACCTATTAATATTGGTGAGATAGAAAAAACGGGATTTATTAAATATAAAGAAAAGAATGAACGAACTCAATTTTCATTAAAATTAGATCAAGCTATTTTTGATTTAAATCGCTCTCAGGATCCAAATAGTGTAAAAAAAGCTATCGATAATATTAAGCGTATCGATAAATATAATATTATTGGCTTAAACTCCAATACGTTTGATTTGTACTCTGAACGGCATCGAATCAATAAAAATTACCGTGAAATAATCAAAAACAAAAACCGTTCACATTATATGCTAGCCGCTTCGTTAGTATGTGGTTGCGATGGTGCAGTCGTTATTCGTGATGTAGATGGTAATGTTATTTTTAATAATGATCATTTTATTCAATTTATGGGTGTAGATTTAGTCGATATGCCGATAGAAAAAGTGTGTGGGAAAGTTAATGATTATCGTACTACTTTACATGTAGAGAGTGAACTGCTGCAGAGTGACTCATGTTTTATGATGTCAGATGAAGTCATGAACACAAAAAATGGCATGGAGTTAGTTCATGTCTATCGGCAGAAAGTCTCGCATTTTGATCAAAATTTTATTATTTGTTCTGTGTATGAGGCGATCGATACCATTGTTATTGATGAGCTTACTAATTGTTATCAAAAAAATTACTTATCATCTAGCTATATGGAACAGCATAAAATATTAGTATTTATTGATTTAGATGGATTTAAAGAGATTAATGATAGTTTAGGTCATTGCATAGGTGATGAGACTTTACGAGATTTTGCATTAACCTTAAAAAGCATGTTGAGAGACTCTGATGTTGTGGTGCGTTTTGGTGGTGATGAATTTATTATTTTATTGAATAGTCACGTTATGACAACTGTTCAACAGCGAATAGTGCAATTAAGGAAAGAGATAGAAGATTACTTTACTCAAAAAGAGATGAGATTAAGTTTTTCTTATGGTGTTGCTTCTTTACAAAATGGTGTTGAGTTAGCACTTAAGCAAGCTGATAATAGAATGTATCAAGAGAAATCATTTAGAAAAAAAATTGTAGGCGTCATAAAACAAGCTTAATTTTATAAACTTATAATGACTTATTTTATTTAGGAATACCTATAAGGGTTGGTTTAATATCCAATAGGTATATGTATTAATTTATAATAAATTCCTATTGGGTTTTATATCAAATTCGATTATTCTTCCGAAAAATTATAAAAAAAGAATGATAAGATGCTATCTGATTACTATTTCCAATTCCAACCTCGATATATTAATGGCGAAATATCTTGTTACGAAGCCTTATTGAGAACAACTGAGTTTGATACTGAATATTATATAGATAACAATGTAGTTGATCATGTTGAATTTGATTTAGCTATTATTGATTATGTTATCAAACAGCGTGCTCAATTAATACACTCAGAAAATATCAAGTTAGCGATTAATATATCTATAGCGAGCTTACTTGACGATAAATTTATAAAATCATGTCTTTCAATTTTTGAACATGAAGAAAACATTATTTTAGAACTTACTCGACATGACGCTACAAAAGATGTTTTAGGTATCCAAGAGGCAATTAAGGAATTGAAATCTAAGGGTGTTCAATTAGCTCTTGATGATTATGGCAAAGGTTATGCTAACAGTGAATTATTTCTTCATCTTGATGTTGACTATATTAAATTAGATCGAAAAATCATTAAGAATATTGACCAAAGTTATATTGCTTATTCATTAGTGAAAACAACGTATGAAAAAATAGTTAAAGTACTTGGTAAGAATATTATTGTTGAAGGTGTAGAAACATTTGAACAATTAAATTTACTCAAACAATTAGGTTGTATGACCTACCAAGGGTTCTATTTTTCAAGACCGCTTAATATTGATCAAATAAAGCCGACAAAGAATAAAGAAAATTTTAAGAAAAAAAGTGTTAATTCTTTTTGTAATTCGCTTGATCAAGCTATTTATGAGATGAATCGTGCACCAAATCCAAAAGCGATAAAAAAAGCGATTAATAATCTAATTAAAATAGATTGCTATAATATTATAGGTATAAGCCCTAATTTTTATGACGTTTATAGTGAACAGAGTCGAATTAATAAAAACTATAATGAGCTGCTTGAACGTAAAACAAGTTCTCATTTTCTATTAGTGTCGTCATTAATTAGTACTTGTAATGCATTAGTGATCATTCGTGATTACGACGGTAATGCAATTTATAATAATGAAAATCATATTAATTATTTAGGTGTTGATCTTGTAGATTATAGTGTAGAACAGACGCTGGAACGCTTTCCTGATTATCGTACTTGTCTTGATTTAGATAAAGAGCTTCTAAATAGTGATACTTGCTTTATTGTGTCAAATGAGACAGTTGAAAATGATAGTGGTAAGCAATCTTTTCATACATATCGACAGAAAATTGTCCACTTTAATCAAGCGTTTGTTATTTGTAGTGTATATGAACAAAATGATGATATCGCTGTTGATAATCTAACCGGCTGTTTTCAAAAAAATTATCTTGAATCTACATACGCGCTGGCTTATAAGACATTGGTTTTTATTGATTTAGATGGTTTTAAGCTTATCAATGATGCCTATGGCCATAATAAAGGCGATGAAGTATTACGAGATTTTGCAAAAAATATCAAAGCCATGTTGCGAGATAGCGATGCGATGGTTCGTTTTGGCGGGGATGAGTTTGTGGTATTGCTTGATAGTGTGTCAATTCGAGCTGTTAAGCAGCGGATTGAAACGATTCGAGCCAATCTTGAGGCTTATTTTTGGGCGCAAGGTCTGAATTTAAGTTTTTCTTATGGCATTGTTAGTATTGAAGATAACATTACGGTTGCGCTCGATAAAGCGGATCAAGAAATGTATAAACAGAAAAATGGACGTAAAAACCAACTACAAGAGATCATTTAATCTTTTGTAGCTGGTGGATGGATGAAAGTGGAAATAGGGCTGTTATACTTGGTAACGGCTCTTATCACCGATATCAAAATGTAGTGGCATCCGCCATTTGCTAAAGGCTGCAAATGCAAGCAGTGCCGCTCCTACCATCGCACACCCAATTGCGACATTCGCTACAGCAAAGACTAAGCAGAACCAAAATCCAGCCAATGCGATAGGTGTTAATAGAAGAATTTTAACTTTAAAACAAAAATATTCTTTGATTGAAAGTGCGCTAAATACAAATAAAGCAGCGCCTAATGCTAATGGTTGCCATAATCCTGACATAAACCAAATTGCAGCAAATAATCCAGCCCCTTGGATTAACCAGCGAAAGCGTTTGTCATAAATATGTACCGTTGTTGACGCCAATAAAGCAACCATAATAAGAAATGGAGTAGCAGCATCGGTTTCTGTGCCAATAACAGCCATGATAATAGCAGCGAGAGTGAATGCAGAACGATAAAGGATAACGGTCAATTTATCGAGAATATCAAGTTCGCATTTAATGTGTGGATCAGCCATTGAAGCTCCTAAGTTAGTGTTGAAAACGCATAATAAAGAATGCCAGTCATATTATTGTTAGCGAAACGCAATTCATTGTGATCAAGATAACATAAATCGTTTTCGATTGATCTATCGTTATGAACAGTTTGATCGTAATCAAAAGCTACGGCAAACTATTGATAACTATTTGTCATTTAATTGTTTTTATGATTATTGCATCAATATTCGGTTGCGAATAAGAGGGAATGAAATGAAGAAAATTATAGCATTGAGTCTGCTGTCTAGTTTAGTCGGTTGTACTCAATTAATGCCGCCTAAAATACCACTGCAAACACCGATAGACACCATTAATACCACAAAAATGACGGATAATTTTTCAGAGCCAAAAGTGGTGGCTGAATTAGATGCTTCAGTTAAAACTGATCCACTTTATCAGTCTAGTGATTCAATTGCCGTTAGCGAGCAGCAAATTGAAGCACCAGCCCCCTCAGAGCCCGAAGTTGCAGTAGCCGCTGTTGAACCAGCTGTTGAACCAACCGCTGCAAACAATGAGGCAGCTATTGTCACAGACAGCACTGATGCTGTAGAGGCGACAGATGCCGCACAGTCAAATTCAGCAGCAAGCATTGATAACGCTGAAGTAGCACCAGCAGCTACACCTTCAGAATCAGCCGCTGTCGAACCAGCTGTTGAACCAACCGCTGCAAACAATGAGGCAGCTATTGTCACAGATAGCACTGATGCTGTAGAGACAACAGATGCCGCACAGTCAAATCCAGCAGCAAGCATTGATAACGCTGAAGTAGCACCAGCAGCTACACCTTCAGAGCCAGCTGCTGTCGAACCAACCGCAGCAATGACTGAGCCTGTATCAGAAGCGACACCAGAAACTACAGTAGTGGAAGAAGCACCTCAAACCAATGAAGATGGTTACAAAACCGTTGATATGCATGGTTATAGTATTCAAATTACAGCCTCAAGAGATGAACCATCATTAATTGCATTGTTATCTTTATTAGAAAGCCAGCAACCAGCATGGATTAATAAGAAAATGTTAAATGGCAGCCAAGTTTATACATTATTACTTGGTCACTATGCTGATTATGAACAAGCCAAAGCTGGGTTAACGTCATTACCTCAAGCTGTACAAAACAATGGTGCATTTGTGCGTAACTTTTACGATATTGAACACACAGGTTCGCCACAACTAAAACAGTTACAGTAATTCAGTGTTTAACAGTATATAAGCGGTGGTTTTATCACCATTTGCAGCACAAACTTGGTGTGATTTAAAAATAATTCACGATATGATGAGGTTGAGGCTACATTCAGCTGGCTTTTTTGATTACTATAATCAACAGTGAATGCCTTGCTTTTTTTGGCCTTGGTAGTCTCCAAGGTCTTTGTGATCTGCATTGTATTGTGATTAGTATAATTAAGGAACGATAATGAGTTCTATCCACGTTTTATTATTATGCGGTGGCGGTAGCGCTGAGCATGAAGTTTCTCTAGTGTCTGCAAACTTTATTGAACAGCAATTAAAAGCGATTGATGGCGTTAGCTATACACGTGTAGAAATGACAAAAAATGAGGGTTGGTTAGATTCAGACCAACATCCTTGCGAATTGAATTTGGATAAAACACTCTCTGTTGTCGGTGAACAACGTATCACAATTGATTACGTGATCCCTTGTGTGCATGGATTTCCCGGCGAAACAGGAGACTTGCAATCACTGTTTGATCTAGCAGGTTTACCTTATTTAGGTTGTGGTGCTGAAGCGAGCACAAATTGCTTTAACAAAATTACCACCAAATTATGGTTTGATGCGCTAAATATTCCCAATACCCCTTATGTGTTTTTGAGTGAGAACACAGAAGATGCTCACCAACAAGCTCAAGCAGCATTGGCTAAGTGGGGTAAGGTGTTTGTTAAAGCGGCATGTCAGGGCTCATCTGTAGGTTGTTACAGTGTAGCGGACACCGAGCAACTACGCGTAGCGGTTAATAATGCGTTTGGGTATTCAAACCAAGTATTAATTGAAAAGACCATCAAGCCGCGTGAGCTTGAGGTTGCAGCATATCAATTTGGTGATCAATTGATTATCACCAAGCCTGGTGAAGTGTCATGTCCTGATGATAAGTTTTATAGCTATGAAGAAAAATATAGCACTGATAGCTTATCAACAACACAAGTTGAAGCGCACAATCTAACAGCTGAGCAAATTGAAGCTATTCAGCATTATGCGCGTAAAGCGTTTGAGCAAATGAAACTTAAAGATTTGTCTCGAATTGACTTCTTCTTAAGTGAAGATGACGAAATATTGCTAAATGAGATCAATACCTTTCCTGGAATGACACCGATTTCAATGTTCCCTAAAATGCTAGAGAACTACGGTCATAGCTTTACGGATTTTATTGAATTAGCGATTAAAAACGCAGTGAAGTAAACAATGTCGTAATCTAATGATAAAAAAGCCAACCTATAACGGTTGGTTTTTTTATTGTTACTGGTTTTATTTAGTGTTTTTATCAGCAAATTTCTTCAGAGTGTTATCGCGTTTAGCCCGTTGACCAATATATTGAGCTGGCATAGCAGGGCTGCGCCACCGACCTTGATGCTGAATTTGATGAATAGATAGCCCTGCATCGGCTAAATCTTGGCTAGCACCGACTCGAGGTGATTGACCTGAGAATATGATATCCGCAGGAAGCTCTAGCTCTTGGCTAGCACGTCTAAAAATACGATAAATAGAAGAGTGATCGAGAGGGTTGTCGCCAATATTATTGTGTCTATCTATACGGCGAAAAACAAATCCGCTATCGATCATGGATAATGTTAGCCACCGATTAACGGCACTAGACGCTACCTCACTGAGCCCGATTAAATTATCGTTAATACATAGAGTGACAAGGCCATCTTGTGCAACCTCAATGTCATTAATGGTTAATGCTGTGACTTCAGAACGTTTCAACATACCTTCAAAGGTCATCGCCCAAATTGCCATATCACGTACATCCTTGGCTTTAGTAGAGCGCATAAATGATTCAAGAAGGTCGTGTAAGTGGTTATCTCGAAAGCCATGAGCGTTAGTATAATCATCATGCTTATCAAGACGTTGTTTATGCATAGCAAGTTTTATCTCATTACTTAAACATGGATTAGGCAGTGCATGACAACGATGAACTAAACCGATAGTGACAATGTAACGTTTTAGGCTAGCTAATTTACGGGTTTGAGCCATTTTTTCAATATAACGGTGAACAACTTCCGCAGATGCAGGTAAAGGTGATACATTATGCTGTACACAAAAGACTAAAAAGTTATTCCAATCGTTCTTAAACGCAACTAGAGTATTTTTAGCGTATTGCTGATGGGTTAAGCGTTGCCAAATACTGATTGACTCAGCGACATTGGAGAAATCACTAATACTGGCACTGCGGATTTGGTCGTCTTCAATAATGGTTATTTTCTTTGCCACAACAACACCTAATGCACTATAACTTTATGTGGCTTTAATAATAACAACGAACACTGAAAAACGAAAGAATTATCATAAAAAGCTAGCATAGACACTCAAGTGTTATTACTATGTAACTAGTTTAACGTGATGATTGTTAACGAATGTAACAGCTTTTATCTGGTAGGAAATAGACAATGAAAAAACGCCTTTTTCATCGTGGTTATATTATTGAAAATAGTACTGGGTTAACTTCTGATTGGAAAGCTGTCATTAATGGACAAGCTGTTCAAGGGATGTTGGCTAATGTAAAAAAGAGTGTTAATTGGTGGTGTGATACTAAGGCGTTTATGCCGCCAGAACGTTTTGCGTTACATAAAAGCAAGACAGGCTCATTAACTACGGCGAGTGCTGAGAATTATCGTGGCATTGTTTTAAAAAACGATAATGGTAAAGCCAATGAGTGGTATGCAATTGTACGAGGTCAATTACTGAAAGGTGATATCGTTTCTATTAAAAAGTATTTAGATAAAATACTGCTCGTTTAAAAAACAGTGCCTATTTAGGGTAGGCACTGTTTAAATTCATTATTTAATGATTAATCATCGTCATCACTTTTTGAGACATCAACTAGATATTTACCGTCAAGCCAGTTACGTCCAATCAACAATTTATATTCTAGTTTTTTACGATCACGTAAGTTAACAGGAATTGCGTGGCTCTTACCATTCCAAATCAAATCCATAACAACGGCATAACGACGTTCAACACCTTGAGCATTACGTATTTTGCTGATTTTAATGATTTTTCCAGTATGCGTTTCTTCTTGTCCTCGAGCATTAGCTGTTTTAAAGCTGATCATTTTACCTAAGTTTTCACGCCAGCTTTCTTTATTATCAGCAGGGTTATTATTGCCGTTAATCACATGTAAATCATAAGCATTAATTGATGTTGTATTGGCACCGGTATCGATGCGGGCTTTGAAATCCATATCAAGATCTTTAACATGAATGGTTTCAATCGGCCCAACAATGTATTTACCATTACACTCGTTGGCAGCGTAGCTCATGGTTGATACAGTTGCTGCTGTAACTAACATGGCAGAAATAAAAACTTTTCTCACATAAACTCCTGATATTATTAGCTCTTCAATATAGATAATAGACTGAGTCATGATAACTATGTTCAATTTTATGTAAAATTATTCAATAACTATTATCTAATGTAGATGAAGCTGTTTTTCTATCTGCTGAAAACACGTCGGTGTTTGGCTAAATTGAATAGTATTAAAGCCCATCGCAGTGGCAATTTTAATATTTTCGTCGTTATCATCAATAAAGAGGCTTTCGTGAGGGGTTAACTGATAGCGTTCACACAGTCGTTTAAATATTTCTTGTTCTGGCTTCATGACTAACTCTTTGCCTGATACTAAGCCGCCATCAAAAAATGAAATAAAATGGTGCTTTTCATAGAGAGTATCAAAAAAAGCGCTACACATATTTGTCAGGTAATAAAGGGAATAAGGCTGCTTAGTAAGTTTTTGAAACAGTATTTCAGTTTGGTTTATTTTTGTGAGGCTATGTTGAATATGAATAATAAAATCTTCTATGCGCTGTGGAGAAATTTGTGTACGCGCTGAAAATTTAGGGATCACTTCGGCAATAAGCATTGTGCCGCGATCAAGTGATAACCAATCAGAATGTTGCAGGACATCTCGCAGTAAGATATCGCGTTCAGGTTGTGATATCGTAAAACTATTAACAATTTGAAGTGGATTCCACTCAAATAATACTGCACCAAAATCAAAAATCACATTACGAATCATAAGATGTTCCGTTAGAGTACCATTTATTGATAGTATTGCTTCATGAGTATTTCGCAAGATTGATGTGTTAACTTTTAATGTTATTCACACAATCAAGCAACCAAGTGAGATAGATTGCACAATGAGTGATAATAATCGTTTAGTTTTCTCAACCGAAACCGGTCGAATTAAAGAAGAAAAAGTACAACCAACACGCCCAAAAGGTGATGGTATTGTTCGTATTCAACGCGAAACAAAAGGGCGCAAAGGCAAAGGTGTTTGTATTGTTTCTGGCCTTGATGTTGAAGATACTCAATTGAAACTGATTGCTGCTGAATTAAAAAAAGTATGTGGCTGCGGTGGTTCTGTTAAAGATGGAAAAATCGAAATTCAAGGTGATAAGCGTGATGTGATTAAAGCGCATCTTGAAAAGAAAGGCCACACAGTTAAATTGGCTGGCGGTTGATTGATAATATAGAATCTTAGTGATTCATTATCATAGAACAGTATAATCAGGCAGTAGTAGCGTTAACATTACTGCCTGATTTTTTTTAGTTTATTCCGGACAGCCAGCGTCTATCATTTGTTGAATATGATCACCATAGAATGCATGGGAACCATTCCAATTTGCAGGTGACGTTGTATTTGGCATTGTTGTATTTGCGCCATTGCGTAAAATATTACAATACCCACCAGATAATGCGCCTATTTCATGGCAACTCGCACAAGCCCCACCTCCTAATTCAGTATATGCGGCAGGATTGCTCCAACTTGCTTGTGTTGATACTGGTTGGTAACGAATATTAGGGTCAATATCATAATCAGCTGAAATATCGAGATTAGTTCCAGGGTGAATTAAGAATACATTTTTACCTCGGTGACATTGCGTACAATTTTCACCTAAAGAATCCCCATTTTTTATATCGCTGATTTTAAATGTTAAATCTTCTCCACCTTTTATACGTAATCCAGTTTCTTTACTTAAATTATCCCAAAAACACGCTTTGCCCGTAGTTTTGCTTTGGCAGATAATACCAAGCAATGATATTTCGTTGATTCCTTCGTCGGGTCTTATATCCCACCGAGGCAGAGCGATACATGCTCCTTGAACGGTTGATGATTCATATGCCCATACTTCAGTTTTATCATTATCAAGGAAATCAACGGCTGCAACACCTTGGTATTTCCATAACGTTGATCCCCAATCTGGAGGGATCGGCACATTATTCTCACGACAAGTATCAATATAATCATCAGTTTCTTGTGGGGGGATTAATATGAAATGATCAAGTAACGATCGTTGAGAAAGTAAATCGATGATCCATTGGTAATCGGTTAAGCGGGAAATAGGGAATAATCGATGGGTATGATGACGAAATAAACGAAAAGAAGGGAAGTATTTATCTTGTAGCTGTGGTTTTGTTTTACTGAGCATGGCATCAATCAAAACATTATTAAACAGCACGTTTTCAATTTCAGTCGGTTTCTTTGTATCCGCAAAATTGTTTGCTAATTCTATGAAGTTTTTTTGTTGGTCATCACTTAAATGCGGATTTAATTCATCCATAAACACCTTTTGCATTAGTAATACCTGATGTTTATCTATTTTTAGTTCATTGCCACCAGCATCATAAAGTAAACCATAGTAACCGTCTGAAATATCACTAATTTTCATTTTAAGGTCAAGTTGAGACTCTGGAGTTTGTTCTAATTGAGGTTGCTCTAATTGAGGTTGTTCAGACGTAACATCATCTGGTATTTCTTTGGTATCATCGGCGCTATCACCACCGCACCCTAAAAATAACACTGAAGATATTACAATCATGAGATAGTTTATTTTCATTATCTGACTCAGGTGACTTAACAATCGTAGTCAAATTATAGATACCTCAAATAGCATCGTTTTTCATTTATAAGAATGGAGAACAACTAAGCCATTATAGCGTAACGATAAAAAACGAATAGGTTATAGCCTATCCGTCTGTTTATATTGAAAATAACTAATTAAATCGCCGCTGATTCTTTTTGGGCACATGACGTACACGGGCAGTAGTTGTTCATGGTTTTTAGAAAATACAGACCCATTTGATGTCCCAATTCATAATCATGATTAAGTGCATTGATATCACTGCCAATTAATTTTGATTCTAAAGCCTTGTGTGGGTAAATCTCATAAATATTGACATCATCTGGCGGATTATTGATGAAGTTTTCACTTTCATTGTATTTTTGCTCATGTAACAACAGCATATCAATGAAAGCCGCTGCTTTGGTATGTGTTAATCCACGCTTTAGGGTTTTTAACCATTGGTGGTTTGCATTCAATCCAATTGGATTTGTACGAATTACAACAATATTTTTATAACCACGATCATAAGCTTCTTTAGCTGGAATTGGTGCATGTAAGCCACCATCAACCCAGTAATGTTCATCAGAATAAATCGGTTGACGGTTTAAGAGGGGAATAGCACACGATGCCTTTAACTTTTGATCCCAATCATTAGCGTTTAGGTCAAAAAAACCTGCTTGATTGTGATCTAAGCCTGATGCTGTTGCTAACACCGTACGGTTGATCATATTCTTACGGCCAGTATGCCAATCTAATTTTAATTTAGTTTGCGTTTGTTCTATTAACCAGTCGAGATTCATACCACCACGAGCAGTAAATAATTTTGAATAACTAAAAAACTCACGAGTTGTGGTTATTTCAGTAATAACTCGATATGCATGTTTACGTTGTTGACAAATATAAGATGCAATATTTAAAGAGCCTGCTGATGTGCCAATTAATAATGAAAAAGGGTTAAATTCATTTTCAAGGAAAGCATCTAAAACACCAGCTGTAAATATTCCTCGTTGTCCACCACCTTCGGTAACAAGTGCAATATCTGTTATGTTGTTTTTTTTGAAATATAAAGGCTCAATATTATTTTTACAATAAGAGATATGTTGACCTCTCATAATATTTATCTCCAACTCACATTGTTATTATAATGTGAGTAAAAATTAGCTGGCATATTTATGACTAAAGTATGCCAGCGATAAATTAAGCAGCACGAGCATTAACTGGAAGATCTGCCCCAATTTTAGTTAGCGCTATTTGCCATAAGCTAATATCACGACAGCGGAATGCACCAGCACAGCTTAATAAATAGAAACGCCACATTCTGTAGAACGTTGCATCGTAATTTTTATAAATTTTGAACCAGTTCTTTTCAAATCTTTCACACCACGCCATGAGTGTTAAATCGTAATCTGGACCGAAATTATGCACATCTTCAATATTAAATTTATTTTCAACAGAACCACTTAATTGTGCGAGTGATGGAATAACCCCGTTAGGGAAAATATATTTATTGATCCACGGGTCGGTACCATCTTTAGAGGTTGGGCTACCAATAGTGTGTAATAAGAAAATACCATCATCAGCTAAAAAGCTGTTAGCACATTTGAAATATTCATCATAATTTGATGGGCCAACATGCTCAATCATACCAATAGAAACAACACGATCATAAGGTTGTTCTGGCGTAAACTCACGGTAGTCTTGCAAAATAATTTTAACCGGTAGTTTTTTCTTATCTGCAATCTCTTGGCCTAGCGCCATTTGCTCTTTTGATAAGGTTAAACCATCACAAATCACACCGTATTTCGCTGCAGCATAGTTCATGAAACTTGCCCAACCACAACCAATATCAAGTAAACGCATACCTGGTTGTAAATCTAACTTGCGACAAATTAGATCCATTTTATGTTCTTGGGCTTGGTCTAGTGTTTTTGCATCTTTCCAATATGCACAGGTATATGCCATACGCTCATCGAGCATATTTACAAATAAATCGTTACCGATATCGTAGTGGAAAGGTACATCTTCTTTAACACGGTTTACTGCTTGTGGGTTGATTAAGTTTTTTAATTTAGTCACACCATAATTAGCTGCAAACTTAACTTTATCTATTCCAGATAGCTTATCTTCTATATTACTGCGAAGTAATTTACTAATTAGAATATCAATGCGTTCACAATCCCATAAACGATCCATATAACCTTCGCCAAAAGCGATCGTACCATCTAATAAAATATTATCAAAAAGTTTGTCATCATTAACAGTAATATCCCATGGGCGAGTACCATTAATTTCAATATCAGCTTGCTTTAATAGATCACGAAATAATTCTTTATTTTTAGGCATAATATACTCGATTATTTGTTTTGAAAAATAGCAGAATAAAATTCATACCTACTAAATTAATAATGAAATACAACAATTAGATGTGGTATATAAAAGTAATATATCAATCATGTTTTTCATTATGTTTGAATAGTAATAAATTTAGTCTGTTAAATATATTTTATTCTTCTTAATTACTTATTTAGTCATACTTAATGTGAGCAATAAGTTACATGCATCATTATGTAAATAACCTCTTAAATGTTTATTTAAGTATTCTCTTTTCTTGGTAAGTACTATATCGCTACATCAGTTAGCTTAATTTAGATTATTTGACAAAAAATACATCAAAACGGACATTTTTTAATATGTACTCTAAAAACGTACTTATTTTAGTAAAAACTAACTATCTCAACTGCATGGCATTCGCACATAAAATTTACAGAAACTGAATAGGGTTACATGAGATTGCATTAAGTTTTTGGATAAGTCTCATTAGTCGATATTGAAGGATAACGTCTACTATTAAAGCAATTGCGCCTGATTAAGGAAGACTGTATGTCCGATGTAAATGTATTTAAACAACCTAAACCGTTTTATCTCATATTCTCGATAGAGTTTTGGGAGCGGTTTGGCTTCTATGGCATGCAAGCCATTCTTACAGTGTACCTTGTTAGCATTCTTGGAATGTCTGAATCAGAGTCGTTTACATTATTTGGTGCTTTTTCTGCATTGATTTTTGGTTCTGTGGCGATTGGTGGTTGGGTTGGCGATAAAATCCTAGGTACGAAACGTACCATTACGCTTGGTGCATTTATTCTAACGATCGGTTATTCGTTATTAGGGATCTCAGCGGCGGGAGAGTTTGGGGGTAAAGAGCTGCTTTATATAGCAATGGGTTTTATTACCATGGGTAATGGCTTATTTAAAGCTAACCCTTCAAGTTTGTTGGCCAAAGTCTATGAAGAAAACGATCCTCGGCTTGATGGTGCCTTTACCATGTATTATATGGCGATTAACTTAGGTTCATTTTTTTCAATGCTATTAAGCCCTTGGATAGCAGAAAAAATGGGCTACGGGATGGCATTTGGTGTTAGTGCAGTAGGATTACTCATTACAATGATTAACTTCATGGTAATGGGGCGCATTGTTAAAAACATTGGTTCTAAACCCGACATGGTGCCAGTGAATAAACTTTACTATGCGGCGGTTGTGGTTGTAACGATTCTATTGAGCTTTCTAAGTGCGGTGTTATTGCAACATCTGTTCTATGCACATGCAATTTTAGTTGTGGTTGGCATTATCATTGTGTTTGTATACTTCAAAGAGGCGTTTAAGTCCAAAGGGCTTGAAAGAGCGAAGATGTTTGTTGCCTTTGTATTAATGTTGCAGGGTGTGGTGTTCTTTGCTTTATATTTCCAAATGCCGACTTCGCTTAACTTCTTTGCTATTCATAATGTCAGTCATGATTTATTTGGGGTTAAAGTTGAACCAGAGCAGTTTCAAGCGTTAAACCCATTTTGGATCATGGTTGCTAGTCCATTATTAGCCATTCTTTATAATAAACTTGGTGAACGATTTGCAATGCCATTCAAGTTTGCCTTTGGCATGGTGTTATGCAGCCTAGCGTTTTTGATCTTAAAATACTCAACTGGCTTTGCTAATACCCAAGGGATTGTTAACTCAAATTGGTTGGTCGTGAGTTATTTATTACAATCAGTGGGTGAGTTATTAGTTTCAGGCTTAGGACTGGCGATGATTGCACAGTTAGTGCCACAACGAATGATGGGTTTTGCGATGGGAATGTGGTTCTTAACGTCTGCAACCGCCGCAATCTTGGCGGGTTGGATCGCAAGTTTAACCGCCGCACCTAAAGGGGTTATCGATTCTAATCAAACCCTTGTGCTATATGCCGAAGTATTTGGTGAAATAGGCTATGTAACTGCTGCGATCGCTGTTTTTACATTGCTTATCGCACCTAAGTTAACCCGCATTATTCAAAACAAAGAATAAAACAATCAACAGACGATAGTTAATAACGGCAATCAGTCATATGATTGCCGTTATTCTTTTAGTTAGTTACTTATCGCTCGTTGCTAATACTGCAATAAAGGCATCAATATCTTCAGCTTTGGTCGCAAAGTTAGTCACTAAACGTGCAACACCGTCGCCCCAGCGATTAGCTAAAAACTCAAACCCATGTTCATGCAAGGTTGCAATTGTTACTGGTGACATTTTACAAAAGACAATATTTGTTTTAGAAGGATGCAATAGCTCTACACCTTCAATCGCGCTAATACCGTCACGTAGTTTTGTTGCCATTGCATTGGCATGTTGGGCATTCGTGAGCCATAAATTATCGGTAATGTAGGCATCTATTTGTGTTGATAGAAAACGCATTTTAGACATTAAATGCCCAGCACGTTTACGACGATATTCAATTTCATTTTTTAAACTAGTATCAAACAGAACAATTACTTCAACACCAAAAGTACCGTTCTTAGTCGCACCAAAAGAAAGTGCATCAACACCTGCTTTCCAGGTCATTTCTGCAGGAGTACAGCCTAACGCATCGATAGCATTAGCAAAGCGTGCGCCATCCATATGGTATTTTAAATTATGGCTCTTACACACATCACCAATTGCACGAAGTTCATCAAGGGTATAAACGCTACCGGTTTCAGTCGCTTGAGTTACACTAACAACTGCGGGTTGAACTGTATGCACATCACCTATTTTTAACGAAGCACGTTGGCTAAGTTTGATAGGGTCGATCTTACAATCATCACCGTCGATAGTTAGCAACTTAACGCCATTACTGAAAAACTCCGGTGCTCCACATTCATCGTTATTAATATGACTGTTTGGATGACATAGCACCGCGCCCCAAGCAGGAGACATTGCAGCTAAACATAAACTATTGGCTGCCGTACCTGTTGGCACTAAAACCACCGCAACGTTAGTTTCAAACAACTCACTCATTTTGCGATCAAGCTGTAATGATAACTCATCATTACCGTAAGGCGTTGCATCACCAGCACTAAATTCAATTAAATGCTGCAATATTTGTGGCGAAACACCAGCAATATTGTCACTGGTTAAGCCAATAGTTTTCTTAGGTGTCGCTAAAGATGAGAGTGTCATTATCATGCAGCCTTAATATCGATTGAATTATCAATATACTCAATTTCATGGCGAAGATAAGCGTTTTTATTGTAACGGAAGGTGTAATTTTATCGCTATTGCATTAAAAAGCGCTCTTTATCCAACTGTGAGATTAAATATTCAACTAAGGTGTGAAAAATGCACAGTAATTGATAAAAATACGCTAATACAAATAATTAGAGTCATCTTTATGAAAAGAATTGCTGCATTAGATAGCATACGTGGTCTATTACTATTGCTGATGACAATCAATCACTTAATATGGATTAGTGGTGGCTATTCAGCAATACAATTAGTGACATTACAGCCATTTGGGCAATTTGGTGCAGCAGAATGTTTCGTATTTATTTCAGGATTACTAGCAGGTGCAATATATAGCCGCGATACATTGACCAACGCCCAGCTCACTAATAAAGCTTTCAAACGTGCATTAAGTATTTACAGATACCACATTGGCTGTTTAGTTATTGTCTTTATATGGATTTTTATCGCATCTCAGCTATTACCATCAGTATTACCGATTCTTGAAAATAGTGCGCATAATGTGCTTCAAAGCCCGATTAATACCTTTATAGCCAGTGCGGCTCTTGTTAATCAGCCAAGCTATTTTGACATTCTTCCGCTGTATATAGTGTTTATGTTGTTGTTACCGTTACTCATCATCGCATATCGTAAAGGGTTAGGGTGGTTAGTGATCAGCATTAGTGTCGTAGTATGGATGTTTAGTAGCACTATTAATACGACAGTTTTACAGCCTTTGATTGAGTTCGTGTTTGCAAATTTTACGCTGCAATTAGGCTACTTTAATGTTTTTGCTTGGCAATTATTGTTTGTCAGCGGATCTGCACTTGGCTATATGCTTCAAAACAAAACCTTACGTTGGCATCACCCGTTATTAACAGTTATTGCGGTGATTATAGCTGCGGTTATTTTTGCGGCTCATCATGGCGCATTTATAAGTTACGATATTAATCGCTGGGTTTTGTACTCATATGCAGATAAGCCAGAACTTGGTTGGTTACGAGCATTAAATATTACAGTGTGGGTTTATTTGATTGCTATCATTATTAAGCGATACCCAAATGCATTACACATAACCGCACTTAGTTATATTGGCCGTCATTCTTTGCGGGTGTTTAGCTGGCAAATTGTGCTGGTCTATTTAAGTGCACCATTACTGCATAACTTACGCTTAACGCCTTATTTTACCATATTAATCCTCACGCTTAGCGCAACATTATGGCTGTCAGTATGGTTAACAGAAAAGTGGCAAGGTGGAACCATAAGCAAGCGCACTGTTATGGGATATTTAGGTGCGGCATGTGCAGCTGTGATGGTTGGTAATGTTGTTAGTGCTCAAGGCGTTTCGCCATTAACGATTAAAGCTACCGATATTACAGATTCCAAAACACCTTTTTTCGTCATGGTTTATGACGAACAAGATGATTTACGCCAAAGAGCAACGGTGTATGTGAAGAGTTTTACACCACAACAACTTACGCAAGGGATCACGATTGACGCATTACCATCGGGTAATTATGCGGTGTTTGCGTTTCAAGATAACGACAACAATTATTACTTAACGTTAGGCAAAGATGGAATGCCCATTGAACACTTTGGTTATTCAAACAATCCATTGTTAACTACGGCACCACAAATGAAAGATGTTATGTTTGCCCACAACGGATCGCAAACTCAAACCATCCAAATACACTAGCAACGTTAGTTATAGATTTGAGTAATTAACGCTGAATTTAAGTACCAAGCAAAATGAAATGTGCGGCAGTATTTAAAGTCAGTGTTAATTACCTATTTTATGGTAAATAGCCAATACTGTTAAATAGACAAAGTTCATTGATGGGTGAGTATAATTCTAGACTTAATAATCAATGAACTAGCTTAGTTGATAGCATGGTATAAATATCCAATATCCTATTTAACATAAGGTACATAATGCGCACTTAGGTTGTAAGTCCCATTTAGAAATGTCCGGTTTTAACCCGTTAGAAATGTCATGTTGAACTATCTTCAGATCATAGGTTTTGCTATGAACTGGAATCAATAAATGTTGCTCACTATGACTGAAAATGAATTAAGCCGAATCAAAGTTATTCAAGATGTTTGTGATAAACAAATAACTGGTGTTGAAGCTGCTCGCCGACTGAACTTGAGCTGTCGTCAAGTATCTCGATTAGTAAAACGCTTTACTCAGTTCGGTGCTAGCGGATTACTTTCACAACAACGCGGTGTGCCAAGTAATCATCGCTATGATGATAATCTTAGGCTGCGTATTTTAAATCTCATCCACGAATATTATTCAGACTTTGGACCCACATTGGCACGTGAAAAATTGATTGAACGCCACGGCATTAAAATTGGATTAGAAACCTTACGCCAATGGATGATCGCTGATGGCCTTTGGGTGCCACATTTCAAACGTAAGCCTCGTGTTTATCAACCACGTCATCGACGTGATTGTTATGGTGAGTTAATTCAGATAGATGGCTCACATCATGATTGGTTTGAAGGCCGCAGTAACAAATGTTGTTTGTTGGTTTTCATTGATGATGCCACCGGCAAACTGATGAACTTACGCTTTAGCGAAACAGAATCTGCGTTTGATTACATGGTTGCCACGCGTGAATATGTTGAACACCATGGTAAACCCACAGCCTTTTACAGTGATCGGCATGCGGTGTTTCATGTCAATAAACGGGATGCAAAAACAAACCGCATCACTCAGTTTGGTCGTGTATTGCATGACTTAAACATTGAATTGATTTGCGCAAACAGCTCTCAAGCCAAAGGTCGTGTTGAACATGCCAATAAGACCTTACAAGATCGCTTAGTCAAAGAAATGCGTTTACAACACATTGATAATATTGAACAAGCTAATGCGTGGCTCCCCGACTTTATCACTGATTTTAACCAACGTTTTGCCAAAGCTGCTCAATATCCTAAAGACATGCATCGGCCATTACGTGAATCGACTGATGAATTACACGATATTTTTGCGTGGCAAGAGCCAAGAAAATTATCAAAGTCACTGACATTTCAATATGATAAAGTCATCTATTTAATTGACCCAACTGAAGAAAATCAACGACTTGTACATCAAGTTGTTAACGTTCTAGATCGCCCAGATGGCACCATCGCCATTCAATATGGCAATCGAAAATTAGAATTTAAAGTGTTTGATAAGCTCGAAGATGTTGACCAAGGTCAGGTGGTCGATAATAAACGTTTGGGCGCAGTATTAAAATTTGCCCAAGCGAAACAGCAACAATATGACCAACAGCAAACACGTAGCCGTAGCAAAAAAGCCCCCAAACGAACCGCTCAACAACGGGCAATCCGTCAACTTGAAGCCATCAATCCCGTGTTAGTTCACCCAGAACAATTTAAACCCAGCACCAGAAAAAAGCCGTGACTTCCCTACTCTATAACCCCAATTTCACCCTAATGAACTACCTTAAAAGGAGACATTTTAATCGGGGAATAATGAGGACATTTTAAACAAAATACCGTTATAAGAAATGGCAACTACTCAAACAACTCATCATCTGACATATGTTTATATTTTTCGTAATCACTAGCGCTTTTACTTCGAATCCCATTTAGTGCTTTTTGGACTCGAATTATTTTAGATTCAAGATCGGGACTTAATTGCTTTTTGACTGATGTAAAACCATCCAAAATATTCATCATTGACTCAAAAGTTTCAGCGTTAACTATGTATCCTGTTACTTTATTATTGTTTAAAAGCGCTGTTGTACCGTTATCTAAACACTCTTTTATATGACTTTCAGCGTAAGTGATACTAACAACCTTTTGAGAATATATCTTTTGTATCGTCATATTTTTACCTTATAACGTAGATTATCCAATCGTGATAAAAACGTTTTATTGGTTATTGTATCACCAAAGACTAAGTTTTATGACTTACTGCATATCGATAATAAAAGCGTTACCCCTATTATCCAAACCTTATTAGATAACTACAGTACCAATACTCCGCATTTGCTTATTACTGATCGTGAGCAAGGTTATATCACTGTTGGTCAGAACGTGCCGTTTTTGGTATCAAGTGAAGTTACCGATGGTGGTAATACGATCCAAAAAATTGAGCGTCAAAATGTGGGTGTATCACTACGAGTAACGCCGCATATCATTGGTGATACGGTATTGATGAATATTAACCAGACATCAAGCAGTGTCAGCAATAGTGATATAGCAAGCGACATCATCACCAATAACCGCCAAATACAGACAGTGATTCAAGCTAAAGATGGTCAATCAATCATACTTGGTGGCTTGGTTGGTGAGGAATCAAGAAACAATGATACTGGTGTGCCGATTCTAAAAGATATACCACTAATAGGCTCGCTCTTTGGCTCAACATCAGACAGAGAGATCAATAATCAGTTATCGGTATTGATAAAGGTCAGTATCATCTAGCTTTTGCTTTAAAAAACAAAAAAAGAAAACTTTGATGGCCGGAGACCAAAACTAAAAGCGCGTTCCCCACTCCATTAGGATTGTGGATAACGCGCTTTTTTGTTATCCACATGACGGTGGTAACTAGTTAATAAAGTAAGATATTTAACTATCCATTTTAAAATGAGTATTTATATATAAATTATGCTGGTACAGTTATCTGTTCTTCTGGTTCACTTGTTATTAGTTGATATTTAAATGAGTGCTTATTAAGTAATTCAATCTTTTTAGATTCAAATGCTCTCAAAACTATCGATTTGATTGAATTTCTCTCTTTGGCTGATATTTTACTTTTTAAAGAGAATCGTGCTATCGAAATCGTTAGTTCGCTTTGAGCCATATTTTCTAAATCTGGAAATTCAAATTCAAGTTCACAGGTACCTTTAATATTATTGTCAGTATCTATTTTATATGTACATGAAATACTGAATAGCTGTATTCTTTTTTTTAGTTTTTTTAATCTCAAGAAAATACTATTGTCAAGATTTTCTCCCTTGAGAGTTAATTCTTTAATTTTTTTCTCTAATATCTTTATTTCATCAGGTACTTCACCAATAATATTATTGTCAGGCTTAATATGTATCTTTTTTGTGTTATCAATATATGCTGCAAAGTCTATTGACTTGACGAGCTGGGTTAAATAATCAATACGGCCTTCATTAGTAAAATCAGGAAATAAAATTCTTTTCATTTTTTCTGATTTGATTGCTTTTGATTCTTTTAGTTTACGAGTTACTCTTTTTACAATTTCATTAATGATGTTTTGAGATTCTTTAGATGTATGTTTTGTTGTAACATTAAGATCAAGTTGATTGTTCTCATCAACTTTTAGTTCTATTGAACAATCAAAATAGTTTTCATCCTCACCAAAATTCTTTGTTCTATCTAGACGCTTTATTCTAATCTCAGCAATCATATGATTATGATCATTACCTTCGCCTGCAGCTACAAATTGCGGCTCATTTTCGATGGTTAGATTATTGAATGTATCGTCAACCAAGTTTTCGAAGTTAAAATCGAAACCTAGTTCTTCAGCTAGCGTCGAGTGCGCCTCTGCATTCCAAGTTAATTGTTTTGTTTGATATTTTGGAATTTCTTCTTTTTCTTTGACTAGATCTTTTAAGTGAGAAAATTCATAAGGTGCAATACCTGTTTTTATAAGTATAGGGATAAGGTTTTTCTTATCCTGAGCTGAACTGAAAACTCCTCTAGATTGGAGAATATTTCTAATTTCATGAGTACTAATCATCTGATTAGCTAAGAACTGTCTAAGTACGTCGCCTACTGGAATGAAGGTATTGTCTTTATTCATCATTCAAGTTCCTGAAGTTTGGTTTAAGATTGAAAACTCTTACACTGTCTTGAGTTAAGTTATGTTTATTAAGAGCCGAGTTAACAAGAGTTTCATGATCATCTTTGAAATAACCATAAAAACCAAATCCATAACTACTGGCTATTTTTGCAGTACGTTCTTTTGCAATAAAAATGTAATTGCTGAGCGATTCATCAGAGACTTCGTCTTGCGTTAAAGTTACAAACGTAAATGTTTCTTCGCCAATATTTCCCTTTTTTAATAAAAAATTAATAAAAGGAGAACCAAGGTATTCAACTGGCATTATTTTTGTGTAAGCAGGTTTATCATAATCCATATGATTAAGGCTTGATGTACCTTGGTGAAAGTAGATTTCATGGTCAGGGTATTTTGTATTCAGACATTCAATTGAATCGAGAATAAATGTTAATTTTCTATTATCAACAATGTAAAATTCTTCAATCTCAAAGCTTTGATGAACATATCGTGAATTAGAAATACGACTAATGTAATCAGCATCTGTAGCATCTTCACTAGAAAAATAAAAAAGAACAGGGACATTTCTAACTTTTGTGAATCTTTGTCCACTAAATTGAGTCATAAGTTGTTTTCTATGTGATGACAACTGAAAGCATTTTTCTGAATCCAAAATATCTTTAATATGGCTTTTTACTAGTGAATTCAATGATAAAGGATAACAACTGTTTTTAGTATGCTTAACTGATGCTAGTATATTTATAAGCATATCTGACTCTAAGCCAGATAGATAAGCATATTGAGCATCAACACCATGCACTGTACGATTTTTTTCAGCTTCTTTTCTTTTATGTTGCTCACCTTTGAAACAGGAATAATTAATATTTGGGTTTGCATTCTTCCAACCTACAATGTTGAAAAATTTATTAATTATATATTCCCCTGTTTCACCTGACGATTTTGACTTCTCTCCAGACATTTATATTTCTCGTATGTTAATTTTTGAGATTTTAGTATTTTATGGGATTAATGTCACTGAGCTTAAGTGCATTATGGAGTGATTGTTCGCATATTAGTCAAAAAATGCATCTATATATGTTATTTGTTTGTCATGATGGCTTATTTTAATAATAAGACTGCTATTCTTAGCGTTTGATAGTTACTTCCTATTTGCTGTGGAACCTGTCAAAAAGACAGGTTCCATAATATTATTTTAACTTTTTAAGCATACGAGCTGTTCTCAATACCTCACGTTGAAATCGAAGTTCATCAGCCGCTCCTATTTCAATAAGAGCATTACCCATAATGATCCTGTTTGGTGTTAACGGCCAACCATCAGGAGTAATCAGTTTTCCTTTGGATATCCTCCAGCCTTGCCAATCATCATCAAGCGGTGATAAATCACGATAAGCATACATTTTCATTAAACGCCGACATATAGGTGGTATTGTCTTCCCTTCCCTTTATCCCATTGTAAGACGGTCTTAGGTGGCTTAAAACAGAGCTTTGCTGTCATCTCAACGGTTAGGTTACAGGTATAGAATCGAAAGATTTCATTATCAGTAATGCGGCGTTTCTTATTGATTTTGTTCATTTCTTTGCTAAAGAAAGGATATTACCACCCTCTCAAATTCTCTATGTGTTAATAGTTGCGACTTTTTGCCTTTACTGGCAATTTAATCAATTATTAAGTACTTTGCTGATTCTGTATGCATACCTAAACACTCAACGGTATTCAGAAAATTTCATTTATAGAGATTGATCTCGAAACAAGTTCTTTCTTATATGTGTTTCATTGAATGACAAATAAAATATGCCACTTCTAGTGGACTGCTATCTAGCAGAATACTATCGGGTTTTATCTAAATAAGTGGAAATTTATGCCTAATTTACAAGACTTACAGGCGGCACTAGAGGAATTCAATACTCAGTATCCTAGACCCAATATGGATAAATTGCTGTTGAGTGATGAATATAACATTCTTAAAGATTTTCGTAGTCATTATCCATATGCGGAATATCCAGGTGTTTATGCCATTTTTAATTCTTCAGGTGAGCTTTTACGTTTAGGAAAAAGTTCTTGTAATAGTACGCTAGGGGCAAGACTCTCTACTTACTATAAGTGGGATAAAGTTGAATATATCGGCGTTCCTAAGCATATTGGTTATGAAGACGTAATTATCATCAGAACGATAAAATTTCCTAAAGATCGTGCTTTTGAAGCCCCTGCACTAGAAGAGTTTTTAATTGGAAAGCTAAATCCCCGTTTCAATACACTAGGGCGAAAAAAACACTCTGACGAAGCAAACTGCGCCGTTTAGTCTTACGTTAACCGATTAGGAAATAGTCGTGGATATATTTGATATTTTGTTCGATGTACTTGAGCAAGTTTGGTATCTAATACCATTAGTTATCTTGATTAATATCTTCAAAAGCAGTTGGTTTAAAGGTGTTTTTGGTGAGTTTATTGTAAACCGCCTTTTACTCAAGCTTCCAAAATTGGATTATACACTCATCAAAGACGTTACCTTGCCGACCGAAGATGGTACGACTCAAATTGACCATGTTGTTGTGTCTAAGTTTGGTATCTTTGTCGTTGAAACAAAAAATATGAAAGGCTGGATCTTTGGTTCTGCTCGTCAAAAGCAATGGACGCAAAAAATTTATCGGCATTCCTCAAAGTTTCAAAATCCGCTTCATCAAAATTACAAACACGTTAAAACTCTTGAGTCACTGCTAGGTTGTAGCGGTGAACAATTGCATTCCGTGATTGTTTTTATTGGTGATAGCACTTTTAAAACTGAGATGCCACCTAACGTGACTTATGCTCGTGGCTGTATACGCTATATTAAACAGTTTGATGAGGTAGTGTTTTCTGATGATGAATATTTGCGATTAATAGAATCTTTGAATCAGATTAAGTTAAAACGTGGAATAACGACCAATTTAAAGCATCGTCAGCATGTGCGAAAGATAGTTACTGATAAAGAGTCTATAAAACTATGCCCTCGTTGTGGTTCTGCAATGTTAATGCGTCAAACAAAGCGTGGAGAGAATAAAGGTAAACAGTTTTGGGGCTGTTCTACGTTCCCTAAGTGTCGAGGAGTTCAACAATCCAACTAATTTTATGAGTGATACTGCTTTGTTTCTATAGTCACAATATTCACCAAGTCTCATTCTATAGTGTTCAATACAATGCAATAATGTGGTTTAAATTTGCTGCCAATTACATCTCATTAATTCAAGGATGAATATGAAGTATAACCAACTGTTTTTAATGGGCTTAGTGCTTATTAATTGCCCTTTATTTGCTTCAGAAATCTACAAATGTTCTGTTGATGGCAAGGTAACTTTTCAAGATTTTCCATGCGAAGAAGCTTACGATTATGGAATGAGTGAGTTTGCGACTTTTGATGGTTGGAAATATGGTATGAATATTCTAGCTTTCAAAAAACAAGCTAAAGAAAGGCAACTCGCTGTTAATGTTGGCTCTTCATTTATCTATAGTCAATATAATGAAAAACACATTAATAGTAACCCTGACGCACGAACCTATTCTTACAGAGCAACCGTTGCTGGAGAAAGTGCAAACATAAGTTTGTTTTTTACTCGTCAATCTCAAGCACTTTATCAAGTAAACGTTACTTTTTTTGTTAGCGGTCTCCCCCTAGAAGAAAAAAAGTATTTCTATACCAGTTTAGTTAATCACCTTAGCTCTAAGTATGGTCAATACATTGAGGCAAAAGATTATCCTATTAATGTTAATCCACTTTCAAAGGTATTCTTAAATAATTTAGTTGGAACAGAAAAAGTATGGGGTTCTAATTCTGATAGTGTGATTTCTCTTACGGGAAATGCACCTTCTATTATCGCTTATAAGCTCGATTACAAGTTCATTCCTCTTTTAAATCAAAGCATAAAAGAAACCACTCAAACAATAATGACGCATACTGATAAAAATTTCTCTGTCGGTGCAGCGATACTATAGCCACCTTTTATCCCCTACAGAGGATAATTACTGTTTATCCGCTACAGGGGATAAATAATAGTGGCAATGATGAAGGCGGCTTGATCTACGTTGAACAATAAAGTGGTTAAATATCAGTGTGGATTTTAGGAAAAATACAGCTTGTGATGGGAATGTGTGAGTAACAACAGCGGTAATGACATGGTTGACTAACCTACTACTATTGTCGAAATAGTAGTAGGCCAAACATCATAAATAGAAAGATTCTATTCTGCAGTTTGTTGAAGCTTACTAAGCTCTATTTCGATTTTTTCAATTTCAGCAGTGTAACGTGCTTTACTCGCACCATCTCTAGTCGATTTAGACATGGCTTGTAACTTAGAAAGCTTTTTTGTAAGGGTAGCTAATTGATTCTGAGTTCTACGATTGCTGCTCATTAATAAATGGTACTCCAATAAATAATTTTTGTGTGACATACAATATGAATTGTATGTTAATACAACACGTTAACTCATAAAACGGTTAACATTCTTGTATTTCTAGCTCGTTACATTTATAGCGTAGCATATAAGACTACAAAAAATAAAATATTAATAGCGTTTAGTTTCGTTTTGATAACTAGCACCTGTTATTAATGCTATCGGTCGTCGATAATCCTACCAAGATCATAACATTAACCTTACCTGCCTTGGCTTTTGTTAACAATTAAGGATGCTTATCATTGTTGTATTAGGCCTTTATTGCTTTTATAAACAAAATAAAAAAATCCATATCGCAAAATATGGATTTTTTAGGTGTGATTTCAGGTTCTTTTTTAGCCGATGTTTTTACAACGTGAAGCTAAGATAGGATCCACATTGCCTTGAATTTTTTGAATTTTAGCGGCACGTTCACATTCCCATTTTGATACTGGGTATTGCTTATCCCATGCTGTCATTAATTGACGCTGCTGACGGCTCATTTTGTAGCTTGGGTATACGGCTTCAAAATACATGTAGGTACGAGCGATAACACCACGCGCGCGCTCTGGTGGCTGTGCATCATGGTCTTTTTTATCAATGATCATGTCGCAGCTACCAAATGAACGATAGTCTTTGCTGGCTGTTTTAGGCAGCATTACATAGTTGTAGTTCTGGCGAGCCGCATTCACAGCGCCTACTGCTGGGAATAAGTTATATAGGTCTGATTGCATTAAGCGATATTCAGCATTGGCTTTTTCAGCACATTTGCGGCCTTTAAATGATTTGCCTTTGCTATCAACACATACCTTTGCCCCATCACGCCATTCACTAAATGAGCGACCAAAGTTCTCCGCAGGTACTACGTGTTCAGCTTCCCA
This sequence comes from Photobacterium andalusiense, assembly GCF_900185625.1. GTDB lineage: Bacteria > Pseudomonadota > Gammaproteobacteria > Enterobacterales > Vibrionaceae > Photobacterium > Photobacterium aquimaris. Next base: position 379,100 of record NZ_FYAJ01000002.1, on the reverse strand, counting down.
ACGTTTAATGCGCTTTTTATATACGTCAGTTGTAAAGCCTGAAGGTAATGTAACGTACTTTTTATTATTGAAATCAGCACCACAGTAAATAGTTTTCATATCTACAGGATTAGTATAGATCTGCTGTTGCATGATCCTTTTAGCTTTGCTGAATGATTGGTTGGTGGTGTTACCTTGTGGGGTTTGTGCAAATGCTAGCGTCGGTAAGAGTGCGACACTTAGTAGCATAATATTGGTTCGATTCACGATGTTCTCTTTCTATATAGTGCGATCAAAATGCCGAATTAATGGCACGTTGATATAACAAAACCAGACGAGGGTTTGGTTATGATTGGATTAAATACGTGGTAAGTTGTTTATTAGCGACCTACGTTTAAAGGATCACTTTTACTCGACCGACATCGCCCGTTGTTAGGCGTACTTTTATGCCGTGGGGATGGGTTGGTGAATTGGTAAGTATTTTTTCTACCGTACCTGATGTTAGTGTGCCGCTACGTTGATCTTGCTTTAATACGATTTTAACGTCTAAACCAACATGGATATTAGAACGGTTTGTACCTGACATATTGACTCTTTTGTTTTTAATTTTTAGAGCTGTATTATTGATTGTTTACAGTAAAACGCAACTGAATATTAACAGTTGATTGTTTTTTGATCATTGTCGACGATTTTTTAACGATTACTGACGGTTTTTTACTGCTCTAGCGTAAGCACTGGGTTATTTGTTAGGCTAATAGATAAACAACAAATATGAAGGACGGCGACATGAAAGTAATGAAACAGATGCTACTAGCAACAACACTTGTAACTCTCAGTGGCGGTGCATTTGCGTCTGAACAAGCTCAACCTGTGTCGCAACTAAAGTGTGATGCGGGTTTTACCACGATTGTGACTGGCGATTATAGTAAAGCACCGCAACAAACATGTTTGCCAACTGATCCAAAGCAAGCGGTAACGATGAAGCTAGGCCAAACGTTTACATTAAGTTTACCGGCTAACCCTTCTACTGGTGCTTCTTGGGCGCTGCGATCAATGCCAAATTCATTAATGTTGTTGAGTGTTGATTATCATCATTCACCACAATGTAAGAAAGGCATGATCGGTTGCGGTGGTTTTCGTTCATATACCTTTGAGGTGGTTGCCGCTGGTGTTGGAGAGCTAAAGCTTAACTATGGCCGCTCATGGGAAAAAGACAGCTGGGAAAGCAAAAATATTGCGATTTCAGTTCAACCTTAGTTGATTGTGTATAAATAACTAAGCGAATAATTGCCCTCCGTGATTTGGAGGGCTGAATACTATGAAGCGACTATCTGTTTTGAAGTGCTGGGCAATCTTTTGGTAGTAATTGTTCTGGTATTGCTGGCCCTACGCCCATATCAGCAGTCCACCCCTTTAAGCCGCCTGTTTTAGGATCAAAATCACTGCATTTGTAAGGCTTATCTTTAACTTGTAGTGCAGGGGCTGAATCTGAATTAGCCGTTTTAGGCACTGCCGTTGCGGGCAACTCAACGGCAGTGTTATGTTGTGTCTGCTCAATGACTGTATTGCTCTTTGTCGTCTGTTCACTTTTGATGATTGTAAATACTAAACTGCATATCACTATTCCACTAAGGACTGCGATGGCTGACTTTGTCGACTTTTTCATGAGCTATCCCTCCGTAAATACGTATTGGTTATCAATGGGCTATTTAAAGTCTATTTTATAGAGAAGATCAAATTATGTATTAAAACAAAGTCATTATTGCTTGTTTAATCATCTATTTAATGACTTATTGTTGCGAGTAGTGGCATTATTGTTTGATAACGCCTCGGTAACTGGCGATGTTGTTTTTGAATGATATACAACTTTTCCGTCACGGCTGTTAATGGCGGCGCTATGTATAATTTATGTTTATCGAAAAAATGTGCGATGGCGCTTTGAGGTAAAACGGTAAACCCTATCCCTTCGGCAACGGCAATTAAAATCTGATTGAGTTGATTTATATAGCTCGTTATTGGTAATTGCTCAATTTTAATATCAACTAAATCTGCTTGGCCACAACGGTGAAAATATTTAGTTAAATAATACTCTGCATCTGGGTGATCAATAAGCCCACAATCGGTTAATAGATCAAGATTAATATCAATATCTTGATACCGTAGCGGTAACACCAAACATAATTGTTCTTGGCCGATGATGGTTGCTTTAAGTTTATTATTTTGCGGCGATTGAGTGACAATGCCCATATCAATAGTATTACTCTCAATATCTTGCAAAATTTTATGGTTAGGTGCAGCTTCGAGATGAAAATGCAGCTGAGGGTATTGCTGTTGTAAACGTAATAACTGCGGGTATAACGATAAAGCAAATGAGCCAGAACAGGCTAATTTACAGATACCTGCATGAGGATTATCTGTTTGTAGACTGTTGATTAAGGTTTGATACTGCTGAGTTTGTTGTTGGGCATATTGATATACAAGCATCCCCTGCTCGGTGAGCTCAAATTGTTTGTTATAACGAGTAATCAGCTGATAACCACAAGCTTGTTCTAACTTTTTAATATGTTGGCTTACACCTGGCTGTGTCATGTGCAAAATATCAGCCGTTTGTGTGAAATGCCCTGTCTCTATTAAAGTTTTAAAGGTTACTAGCCATTGGGGATTAATCATTACTTACCGCACATTATTACAAAAAATTATTGTAATGAGAGTAAATGATAATTTAATACATATCAATTACGACGGTAATGTTCTTTTTTGATTCATGAGCCTGATTTTTTCAGTGTGCACTATGAAGAATTGTTATTAACATATGATTATAATATATATAATGTTTGTTTATGTTCAATGCTATTTTTATGGCTAATATAACTCTGTCTTATAATTTTTGTTTTGTTATAGAAAAAAACCATAAATTTTAATAATATAAATAAAAGCAAATATCCGTCACCACTATAATTATCACAATAAATATCGATATTAATATCAAATAATATAAACAGATACGACAATCATTGAATAAAATTATTTTTTATGTGACCATTTATATATATCTTAGAACTGTAAAAGATTTACCTAATGAATAAAATAAAAAACATTATTACTACTGTTCAGAACTACCGCTATCATGACATGCATAAAAACAAGGCATTGACGATTCTTTCTGAAGTTGAGAAAACGAAAGGAAAATTAGCTGGTAGTATTAAACAACAGTGTGATAAATATGCAATAGAAAAACTTGGTGATATTAAATATGCACCTTGGCTATATGTATACTCAATTATTCGTGGTGAATTTAAAGAAGGCTGGATCCCTGATAATTATTATGGAAAGGTTGTATTACCTAAATGTAATGGTATTAGCGGAACACCTGCGCAAATAAAAAATATAACATCGAAACTATTTAATTCTCATTTATTCCCTGATTTAGTATGTTATTCAAGTGGCATTTTTAGTATTCCACTTGAAAATAGAGTGTTAGCTGCAAATGAGATTGCAGACTACCTTTTTGATGGTCGTGATAGTGTTATCTTTAAGGTTAACTCTTCAAATCAAGGCCGAGGAATTTTCTTTTATACTAAAGATAATTTCTCTATTGCAGATGTTATAAAAAAAGGTTCTGGGATTTTTCAAAAAATTATCAAACAACACACTGTTTTTGATGAGTTATTTCCCAAACCAGGCGCAACAATGCGTTTAACTACAGTATTAAAACCCGACGGCACTACTTGCTTGAAAGCGGCTTATTTGCGTTTAGGCGTAGGCACAGATGAGTATGTACGTTCTGCAACTAATATTCGTGTCGCTATTGATATTGAAAGCGGTGCATTATCTGATAAGGGTTATACCACTGAGTGGAATGAAATTAACGAGCACCCTAACACCAAAAAAGCATTTAAGGGCGTAATATTACCAAACTTTGCTCAAGCGCGTGAAAGTGTTGAAGAATTGCATAGTCGCTACCCATACGTACAATCAATTGGTTGGGATGTGACAATTAACACTGATAATAATGTTGAAATTATGGAATGGAATGCAATTCATAATAGCATTACCTTTACTGAAGCCGTTCAAGGGCCTTCATTTACAGATCTTCCGTGGTGTGATAATTCATTTTTATCGTTATAGTAGAATTTTAATATTTAATATTTAGTCCAAGATTATTTTGATATTACTATAACCAAAAAAGGCATACACGATATTTATTATTGGTGTATGCTTTATTTTTAACACCTATATCACTCTATTAATAATCAATTATTTATATTGTTTCTATTCTTATCATATTAAAATTAGTGATGATTTTTGTGGTTATGTGTTTTTCGTGTCATTTTTTTTAATATATAAAAATAAGGTCTATGTATTAACGTACTTACATGTTACTTTTTGCCAAATCGAATAACAATAAACATGTAATTATTGTTAGTAAATAAAGATTAAGATGTAATGTTTAAAACATGCATTATTTAGATGAGATACTGATTTTATGAAAGTCAAAGATATTAAAAAAGCAATTACATATATTCAAGACTATCGATATAACGCAGCATTAAACAAAGAAGCAATGGTAGTGCTTGCTAATTTAGAACACTCTAAAGGCAAGTTACCTCAAAATATCAAAGAGCAATGCGATAATTACGCTAAAAATACTCTTGGTGATATCAAATACGCACCGTGGTTATATGTGTACTCATTAATGCGCGGTGAATTTAAACATGGTTGGATCCCTGATAACTACTACGGAAAAATTGTATTACCTAAAAGTAATGGCATTAGTGGTACACCGGCTCAAATTAAAAATATCAGTGGCTCTCTGCTAAAGTCTGATCTTTTCCCTGATTTAGTGAGCTATTCTAGTGGCATTTATAGTGCTTCAGCTTCCAATGATGTTTTAAAACCAGAACAAGTAAAAGACTTTTTGTTTAAAGATCACGACACTGTTATCTATAAACTGAACTCTTCATTCCAAGGCAAAGGTATCCATTTCTTCAATAAGGACGAATTCTGTTTGGATAAAGTCGCGAAGATTGGTTCAGGTATATTCCAACGTCTTATTGTTCAGCACCAAATATTTAATGAGCTATTCCCTAAACCAGGCGCAACAATGCGTTTAACTACAGCACTAACACCTGAAGGTAATGTTGATGTGCGTGGCGCTTACTTACGTTTAGGTATTGGCACTGATGAATTTGTTAAATCTTCAACCAATATTCGTGTTGGTATCGATTTAAACTCAGGTGCATTGTTTAACAATGGTTATACCAGTGATTGGTTTGAAATTGACCAACACCCGACAACGAAAAAGATTTTTAAAGGGGTGGTTATTCCCAATTTTAAACAAGCTTGTGAAGATGTGATCGCATTGCATAAAAACTACCCTTTTGTTCAATCTATCGGTTGGGATGTTATTATCAATGAACATGGTGGTGTTGAAATTATGGAATGGAATGCTGTCCATAATGGGATCAAATTTACAGAGGCAATTCAAGGGCCGATGTTTGCTGACATGCCATGGACAGATAAAAAGTTCATCGCAGCATAAATTTATTAAGGGTTGAATAAGATTGTTCAGCCCTTTTTTAGTTTAGAATTGTTTGTTGGTATTCTTTGAGAGATAAGCCAAATTGTTTTTTAAACCGCTGTGCGAATCGTGTCTCTGACTGATAACCACAAAGTTGTGCTAAATCCAGCTGAGTATAATGCTGCTTTTGAAGCAACGTTAATGCGTATCCCATTCTTAACTCTGCCAACACTTCTCTGAACTGGGTTGATTCTTCGCGTAGACGACGAATTAAGGTCGATTTACTTAATCCAAAATGCTGACACGCAGATTCAATACTGTGTTGTTCACCAGGATGTTGTTTAAATAACGCAACCAGCTTGTCACGCCATGATAAATCTTGTGAATTAAAGAGCTGATGTAACCTACCAACATTAGCTAAATATTCAAACAGTGCATTAACCATACACTCTTGAACGTTACGTGGTAACGATTTTGGCATGTTAATGATATTCATAAATAAATATTCACCCGCATGGTCAAGCTGATAATCAGGTGCAATATTATTGCTCCTAGCCTGTTGACGCGAACGATTGATGAGCTCTGTAGTGGGCTTAATGAAAAAACACAGTTGCAAAGATGAAAATACACTCTGTGAGGGTTGGTTTATAAACGTATGTTGCGAATGACCAGTGGTCAATAACCAATGCTGAGGATCAATATTTATCCAATCATTTTGCCATTGTAATTTTTTTACCCCTGTTTGTACCCAAACAATGGATGGATAGATAAAAGGAACATTACGTAATTGCTGTGATTTTTGACCGCTGTAATGAATGCATTGCACAACTGACGACATGCTATCTCCCTTTAAGCTATTTATATTATCGCTATAAAAAAGAAAGTCTCATAATAGAACACTATTAATGAGACTTTTCTTTTTAACTGTCATTAGAACAATTAACGCTGGTAATGAGCTGTAATCGTTGATTTAGCTAATGCTGTACCATTTAGCATAAAGCTTACTAAAGCACATGATGCATCATCAGGCACTTCCATTTTTTCACAAGGTAATGCCCATACAGTGAATACATAACGGTGAATACCATGACCTTCTGGAGGACATGCACCGCCGTAACCATTAAAACCGTAATCGTTACGCATTTCTAAACCAGCAGCAAGATGTGTCGATGCGCCTTCAGTAAGTTCATGTGTTGATGCTGGAATATTAATTACCTGCCAATGCCAAAAACCACAATCTGTTGGTGCATCAGGATCAAAACATGTTACAGCGAAACTCTTAGTGCCTTCTGGTGCATTTTCCCAAGCCAATTGAGGTGAGATATTATCGCCATCGTTACCAAAACTATTAAATGAAAAACGTTTATCGTGAAGTTGTTCTTCTGCAATGCTGTTACTTGTAAGAGTAAATGTTGACATGATTATATGCTCTTGTTCGTTGTCGATAGAGTAACTATACGGCTTTTTTGTTGTCTTTTTTAACCTTTAAGTGTCAAACTTAGATTTAAATATAGTTAATATGACATTTTCTGTTTTTTGTTAAACATTTTGACTGTTATGGTTACGAAATATGCTAAAACAGCATTTCAAAACGTTAATCGATTATAGGATGATTATTTAATGAAACTAATGCCTTTACTCTTACTTGCTAACCTGTTTTCTTCTGCTGTTATGGCTCAGTCGACTTGTTCTGTTACTCACTTTGAAGCCGTTAATATCGAACCGACAATTGAAGCCGTTAATATCGAACCGACAATTGAAGCAGTTAAATACGATCAGCATAAACAGATGGCAGCAGTACATCATTCAGCACCCATGCGTTGTGCCACTATCAGTTTCAAAACATCACATACACTAAATAAAGTCGCAAATGCTCTTAATGATGAATTTGAAGCGACATATGCAGATATGAAGACTGCAAAATCACATCTTATAACCTTCTCTGAGGATGATATTGATTCGGGTTACATTAAATTACGCCGCAATGAACCTCAAACAGTCTATGCATGTTTCTCAACATCAAGCACACCTATTTCGTCAATTAGCTGTAAATTTGAGTAACTTACATTAATAAAGATTACCACTTAACACCATAAAGAGATTAAATTGCTCGCTCTATTACACTGTATGTATAATCAGTGTTATTTTATCCAGTGTAATAGATGGACTTATATGCGCATAGAATTAATGGTTAATAAAAATAATGTACCCCAAGATGTTTTTTTTCAAGTTGAACGCGAGTTTTGCCGTCGTATGGCTATATCTTGGCCTGATGCTTTAGTACGAGTACGTTTAGGTGGTGCTAATGAATTAAATGTCTTAGGTGGATTAAAGGAAGATAAACAACATGTTGAGTTACAACTTGAAGCTATGTTTGATGAAGCTGATGATTGGTTAGAGCAGCCAAGTTACGATATGTAGTGCGTTATAATTGCATATTGAGCTTACTAATTTAATAGTGATGATGTTACCGATAAGCGCATATAATAATATTAATGTTATTTATTAGTGGTTTTTATTATGAGCACGTTTATTTCAAAAGATATTTGGTCTGATTTTACTGCTGATCCTGAATTTCCTGGGTTTAGTTTTCGAGATACTGATGAAAGTAATACAAATTGTGTAACTGCATTACTTGAACGCTGGAAAGCCGGTACTATCGAAGATCCGCACCATCACCCTCATGATGATATGTCTATTATCGTTACTGGCGAGATCGCTATTCAATTTCATCTTCGTGTTGATGGCAAGTTAGTAAAAGATGGTGAACCAATGATCTTAACAGCAGGTCAAACAGGCTACATTAAAGCCAATCGTATTCACAGTGTAGTGTATACAACTGACTGTGACATGGTCTATATCCAAAATAAAACATTTGGTTTTGAAGTCGATCATTAATCGTTGTTAAATATGTTTCTTTTAAAAAAACTCTCACTATTATTTGTGGGAGTTTTTTTTTGCTAATTTTTAATATTTGCTACTGTATTGATTAACAATAGATTTTTGACATGAAAGCAATAATGTAATGAAAGAATGAATAACACTTTTTAATTTTGTGGTTTTTATCGCATGTTATTGAAACTATTCTGACGAAATAACTCAATGCTATATATTAATGGAATGTTAAATTTTATGGTGTTGTTATGTTTACGTTGATGGCGAGATTTGTATGTCCTAAGTGTGGGAAATCTGAATACCTTGAAGGGAAAAATCTTATTCTGTGTATTTGTGGTTATCGTGTTAATTACATTGAAGCATAAAAATATTCACTAATAACTTGCTAAAATATCACTTAGTATCGCTGATGCTGTAACTTGAGTGTTAGATGGCTTGCTATAGGCTTTACAATATTTATATGCAATGTCTTTTTGTATATCGCTAGATAGCGTGTCGTATTTTGTTTCTACTTCTAGTGGTAAGTCTTTTAGCGCATAAGTTAATGCATATAAATTAGCAATAGTCTGTAAGGCTTCAGTCGGCTGCTTGAGATCAAAAGGCGTAATTGAATGAATGTAGCCTAAGCGAAAAATCTCAAGTTCATGCGCCGTCTTTACTTTTGTATCTGCATAAGCTAGTCCGTTGAAAAATAAATAAATACTAAGTATAGATAGCATGATTGTTTTTTTCATTAACTCTTACTCCTTTTGCCTTGATAAAGCTATTTATAGCATATATATCTAAGGTGAATATTTTATATTTGTTAGATTATTGCAAATTATTTAAACTTATGACTGTTTGGTCATATTTTACATCGCTCATCTTGCTTGAATCCTACCTACATTGCTGTCTTTTATGATCGATATAACAAAATAGCCGTAATAAATTCTTCTTATTAATAGTTAGCGTTTTTAACAAATAACGATAAAATGCTTCATTAATATCGTTAGAATTCAAATTGCTGGTGAATAAATGAAACATTTTTCCAAAAAATTCTCGACAGTTGTTATAGCGAGTCTTGCATTAGTCTCTACCAGTGTCTGTGCAACACCTTCTGGCAAAAATATGTCAATCTGGATTGATGTCGGTGGTCCGGTTGGTGGCCCTTATGCAACAGTTGTTCAAAATGGTGCGAAGCAAGCAGCAGAAGATCTTGGAGCCAACTTACGGGTTGTTTATTCTGATTGGCAGCCACAAAAAATGATTGAGAACTTTAAACAAGCTGTTGCAGCTAACCCCTCTGGTATTATTATTATGGGCCACCCAGGTGATAGTGCATATCAACCTTTAGTTTTGGAGGCTGAGAATAAAGGTATTAATGTCACTTCGATTGATACTGCTCTGCCAGTTAGCATGGGTGCGATGCAAGATAAAGGTTTTGGTTATGTTGGAGTAAGTAACGCTAAACGCGGGATCAAGCTTGCAGCCGAAGCGTTACGTCGTGGTCAATTTAAAGCAGGTGATCATGCATTAGTTTGGGGAATAAAAGACATAGCAGAACGAAGTAAATCAACCCGAGGAATGATCAAAACCTTAGAGCAAGCTGGGTTAACTGTTGATTTTCTACAAATTTCACCTGAAACAGATAAAGATCCTTCATTGGGTACTGCGGCGATCACATCATACCTTGCAAGTCATATCAGTACGAAGCTAATCTTAGTGGATCATGGATCCCTCACCTCTCAAATGGCTAATTTCTTACGCAATGCTGGTGTTAAACCTAAAGAAATCTATGTTGCTGGTTTTAGTTTATCTCCTGCAACTGCTGATGCTATTCGTAGTGAATATGTTCAGCTAGTTGCAGATAGCCAACCTTATCTGATGGGTTATTTATCTGTTGTACAAACCGTATTAAGTAAGCGATACGGCTTTTCTGGTTTAAATATAGATACTGGTGCTGGGTTTGTGGATCTTAAGAATATTAATTTCATTGCTCCGCTAGCAACAAAAGGTATTCGTTAATGTGCTCAAAGGCATTAATGCTAACAGACGTGAATAAGTGGTTTGGGCCGATTCATGCATTGCGAAACATTAACCTCAGTATCAATGAAGGTGAAGTTATTGCACTACTTGGTGATAATGGTGCAGGTAAATCAACCTTAATTAAGCTGATTGCAGGGATTGAAGCATTTGATTCTGGTGAGATCAAGATTCAAAATGAAGTTATTGATAAACAACAATATAATGTAAAAAATGCCCGTAAACTGGGAATTGAAACTGTTTATCAATCAGGTTCGCTCGGCGAACAACAATCGGTATGGCGTAACCTATTTTTAGGTCGTCATATTCGTAATCGGTTTGGGTTTATCGATCAAAAACAAGAACGCCAACAAGCACAACAGTTACTGAAAAAGCTCGATTTCCGTGGCGTCGGTGCAAATATTGATAGTTGCGTGTCGCAACTTTCTGGTGGTGAACGTCAAGGTTTAGCTATTGGTCGAGCTATGTTATTTAATGCAAAATTAGTCATACTTGATGAACCAACAACAGCATTATCGTTAGGTGAAGTTGAGAAAGTATTATGCTTTATTGAACAATTGCAAGCACAACGTCGCGCCTGTTTGCTGATTACACATAATATGAATGATGCTTATCGAGTCGCTGATCGTTTTGTAGTTATGGATCGTGGCACGATTGTAGCTGAATACAGTAAAACCGAAATGGATCAACAATCTTTACAACATGCATTACTAGCAGCAGTTGGTCGAGGTGCTGCATGAATACATTTATTGTAAAACACCGCGCTCCTATTATTACTAGCTTAATGTTAGTTAGTTTATGGTTATTGTTTACAGCTTATAGTCCGCAAACATTTACCCATATGCGTATTTATACTTCGTTCATGTCAACGATCCCATTTACGGCAATGCTCGCTTTTTGTTTGACACTATTGGTTATTGCTCGTGAAATTGATATGAGTTTTCCATCTGTGATTGCACTTGGCGGTTATGTTTTTGCTGCAACATTTCAGGCAACACAATCTCCTGTTATTGCTTTTGCTGCTGCGGTTATCGTTGGTATTTTATGCGGAGTGCTAAATGGTCTATTAGTGGTATGTTTTAATATACCCTCGATTATTGCAACCATTGGTAGTCAATTTTTCATTGGCGGTTTAACGACTGTCGTTGCTGATGGATTAGCATTAAGTTTGCCTCAAGTTCGTGATAGCTGGTTCCATACTATGATGGTGGGTCGAATTGCTGATGTGATCCCTGCACAAGCAATATGGTGTTTGGTGATTTTGGCAGTTTTATGGTTAATATTATCGCGTCATGTTTTTGGTGATAATATCAATTTTATTGGCGATAATCCGAAAGCTGCTGAAATGATGGGTGTACCTGTTGCTCGTACTCGATTGTTATTATTCGTTTTAATGGGATTAATGTCTGCGGTTGTGGGCGTTTTTGTTAGCCTTGAAATGAGTAGCTGGTGGCCAAATCAAGGACAAGGTTATATGTTACTTGTTTTTGCATCAGTTTTTATTGGTGGAACATCAGTGCTTGGCGGACGCGGTACATTATTAGGTACATTTTTTGGTGCGTGTATTATCGGTATTTTAGAAGCTGGTATTATTAGTGCTGGTCTCGCCGGATTTTGGACGCGACTGGTGTATGGCGTAATTATCATTGCTTCGCTAATTATTCATAGTATATTGCTTAAACAGCATAAAGGTACATGGCGACGCTTATTGCACTAATATATTCTTAGATATTACATAAAAAAGAGAGCCTTACCCGCTCTCTTTTTTTGTTTGTCGATTACAGTACAATCCAAGGCTGATGGGTTGTTAAGCTAAAAATAACCTGATTATCGTTAATAACGAACGGTAGTTTTTCTTGAAAAGTATCAATTTCATCTTGGTTATTACACGGCCAAAAGAAGTGAATACCATAACTTACATGAGCTAAACCTGAATGATGTTCATCATCAAATTCAACCATATCCACTCTTAACGATGCTGTCGCAAATTGAAAACGCGCATCTTCTACATTGTGTTTTGAAAAAAGCATTGGTGAAAATTGTGGTTCGTGGCCTTGAACATAATCAATGATTGATTCTGCAATAGAAATTGAAGGCTTAACTACAAACGATATTTTCTCTACCATAATCTATGCTTCCTAAAAAATAATCTCTATTAATGATAGTCCTATTTACTCACTCTTTCATTAGATAATCCACCAATTTGTGACAGCGTAACACTTTAAAAGTAATAGAGACAATATAGCATTATCCTTAAATTATAAAAATAACGGTGATCAAAATAGCTGATCAAAAATGGTTATTATGGGGTATTTTGTTATTTATCACTATTCTTATTCAAGCGCTGTATGATCTTTTATTTTTCATAAACATATGAATTATATAGCATTAATATCTCAGTCTTATATAATATCCCTTATAGCAGATCAAGAATAAAGACCCATAATAATGACGATCAACCCATCGAATTCCCTAGTACATAACGATTGCAATCTTCGACCTGGTACATTACGCCAACAAACAGCGCTTAGCCAACAGATCCGTCACCATGATCATTTTGTATCTAATCCAGCATTAGCTTATGTTTATTCTCTAGCCGCTACCGATACTACTGGTGGTCAGGCAAATGCGCGTTATACATTAGAGCGTTTTAGTCGGTTTTTATTAGGATCAAGTTTTGATCAAATTGATTGGCTAATGTTGCTGACGACCCCTGATCTTATTAAACAAGCGATGGCTGCTTTTTTGATTCATCGCGCTCAAGTTAAGGCAACAATGAAAGGCTTAGTTTATGATCCACAGCGGTCGCTTAAGAATTTACATATTAATCCCTTAAAAAAAGCACTACTGGTTATTGGTGATTATTATTATCAGCAACAACAAATCTCATTATCTCAATTAACTGAGTGGCAATCTGTCATTAGTGGTTTTTCTGTTCATGAGTATAAAGATCAACAATTGGATTCAGGTTGGCTTTCCCCTATTTCGGCACCTCAACCATTAACGATTGAATTAACCACTCAAGCGCAGATAATGTTAGAAGCATTTAGTTGTTTTTGTTTAAGATCTTGTATTGAAAGGATGGATTGGCAAACTGTACTCTATGCACCGGTATTACAAACGGCCATGCAATCGTTTTTATCATCACGTTTAACGATGAAAAGTAGCGATAAAAAACAAGATTATGCTCCAGCTACTGCAGATAATTTACTAAGAATGTTACGTGGTGTTGCTCATCATGCGTGGTTATCTGAGTCGATTTCTATTGAAACACTTCAGCGAATTAAGGCTATAAAACTGCCTAGAGGTTCTCGTCAATCAAGTGGTCGCTACTTAAGTTATGCTGATGTTGACCAAATATCGGCACTAACTTTAGCACAATCGAACAAGATTAAAGCGATAAGAGACAATGCAATATTTTGGCTAATGTATGAATCTGGCTTACGTCGGGCGGAAGTTATTGGTCTTGATATCGGTGATATTGATCTGTATTTATGTAAAATTCGCGTAATGGGTAAAGGTAATAAGGAACGGCATGTACCTTTCTCCAAAAACAGTGATTTATACTCAGCGATTGAGCAATGGTTAACGATCCGATTGAAACATTCACAAAAAATATCGAGTTTTTTCTGTGGTGTTAATCGTTATCAGCAACTAACCTCACAACGACTAACGACTCAAACCTTAAATGATCTTTGTAAAATGGTTCATCAACGTGGTTTTTTACGGCAAATATCCCCCCATGATTTTCGTCATTCGGTGGCGACAAACCTATTACGATCTGGATATGATTTATTATTAGTCAGTAAATTTATGGGACACAGCAGTATTAGTACTACTCAACGTTATGACCGTCGTACTGATGATGAATTACAAGGTGTTACACCTGGTCGTTAATAGATCACATTATTCGATTAAGATTACATTAATTGTGATGTAGTCTGTAGTATAAGCATTATTATTGTACGATATTATTTTATATTTATACTGACGTGATATCGTATCCAAAATAGCAATTGGATTTAAAATGATGATAATTATTCGACTATTAGTAATTATTTTATTTATAGGTTTTCATGCATCAAGTTCAGCTTTAACCATTGAACGATATAAACACCAATATGCGTTACTTCCCTGTACTGGATTAGAAGCTCGTATTATTAGTTTTGATAAGACAATCACAATGCGATTATCTAATGCATCAAAAAAGGAAAGGACTGATCTTAAAAATGAATATAAGGCATTAAATATATTATATAAACAAAAAAGGTGCCATAAAAAAACACCTCGATAATTATTATATTACCGAGGTATAGTTAATGACAAGGAGTTTGAGTTTATAAACTAAGCAAGCAATGTATAACTTAGATATAAATTAAGAGCAAGAACAATAGCAATAATAATAAAACCAAGAACAGAGACTATTTTATTATTTTTGTATTTACCCATGATTTTTTTACTATTGGTAAAATAAAGTAATGGAACAATTGCAAGTGCAATACCAAAGCTTAAAACAACTTGACTCATTACCAATATTTCAGTGGTATTGATAGCAAGAGCAATCACAATAAATGACGGAATCATCGTAATCAAGCGACGTAACCACATAGGAATTGTAAATTTTACAAAGCCTTGCATCACTACATCACCAGCCATTGTACCAACAACAGTGGACGATAAACCTGATGCAACTAACGAAATACCAAATAGAATTGAGGCTGCTTTACCTACTAATGGCGTTAATGTTTTATAGGCTGTTTCTATGGCTGCTATATCTTGATGGCCTGAATAATGAAATACTGCCGCAGCCATAGCGACGATTGCAATATTAACAAATCCTGCAATAACCATTGCAATTAATACATCATACTTTGTTGAACGTAAACGTGTTGATACTTTTTCACCGTAAGTATTTTTAAATAGTGCTGAATGTAAATAAATAACATGAGGCATTACAGTCGCACCAAGAATACCTGCAGCTAAATATATTTGGTGTGGACTATTTAATGTTGGAACAATCAGCCCTTTAACTAATTCATGAGATGCTGGCGGTGCAATAAATAACTCAAAAATATAAACAACGGCAACTAATAATAATAAGGTACCAATAATAATTTCTAATGGTTTTTGACTTTTATTATTAAGCATTAATATCATAACGGTAACTATCGCGGTAATGACAGCACCTTCCATCAAACTTATGCCAAATAACAATTGAAAACCAACGGCTGCACCGATAAATTCAGCAAGATCAGTTGCCATGGCAATTATTTCAGCTTGTATCCAATACGGTACTATTGCCCATTTAGGAAGATAATCTCGTAAATGTTCCGCTAAGTTTTTACCTGTAACAATGCCTAATTTAGCTGATAAATATTGAATCAACATCGCCATTAAGTTTGCCCACAATACCACCCATAGTAACTGGTAGCCAAAAGCTGAACCAGACTCGATATTTGTCGCAAAGTTACCAGGATCTATATAACCAATAGCAGCAATAAATGCAGGACCTAATAAAAGTAATTTCTTTTTTAATTTGAAACTAAATGGTGATGGTTGCATATCAAGGGCAATGGTTGATTTATTCATAGTGACTCCTTTGTCATGAGCCAACTTTACCCATCATCTAAATGATAATCAATATCATTTAGATTTCAAATATGGTTGTTAAATTTCCATGTATGACGGTTAACTTATTGATAGGAAATATCTAATTTAATAATAGGTGTAGGGTATAAAAATGTATATTTTATCATTTAATGATTCAATTATGTGAAATATATCAATAAAATGTGATCCTTTTTCAATAAAGTATATTAAAGAGTTTTATATTTTACGAAAAATCGATATTGTCATGACGGATAATTTATATATCTTTAGCGCATTATAAGGCTAGGTGTTAATCCTTAATAAAAATAAGTTTATTTGATTTTACGATGAACTTCATCTTTTTGTAAGATTTAACATTAATAATAAATATGATTAATTGTTAATAACACCTCACAATTGTAATTGTGATATCAAAATGGATGTTGAAAGAGGGATGTAATATGGAAGTCGAAGAAAATAGTAAGACTCAAAATTTCGATACCGATGTGATTCAATTATATCTTCGTGATATTTCTATGAAACCACTCTTAACAAAAACCGAGGAGATCCTCTATAGTCGTAAAGCATTGACAGGCGATGCCACTGCAAAAAAAGTAATGATCGAAAGTAATTTACGCTTAGTTGTTAATATTGCCAAACGTTACCGTGGTAGTTCTATTCAATTAAGTGATCTTATTGATGAGGGAAATATTGGTCTTATTACTGCTGTTGATAAATTTGATCCCGAAAAAGGTTTCCGATTTTCAACTTATGCAACATGGTGGATCAAGCAAACAATAGAACGTGCAATTCACAATCAAAGCCGTACCATTCGATTACCCGTTCATGTATCAAAAGAAATTAATACGATAGTACGAACACATAAACATCTGCTTAATACTCAAAATAAAGAGCCAAAGAATGAGGATGTTGCTGAAACACTCGATCGAAGTGTTAGTGATATATCTACCCTTTTATCTTATGATGCTCCCATTATATCTTATGATCAAACAATCAATGATGATGCTAATTCACAATCACTTTCGGTATTTTTAACGGATGATAAAGCCGTTAAGCCAGAAAGTCATTTAGATGATCTCGATATAAAACAAATAACTTCTTCTATTTTAAATGCTCTATCTCCACGCGATAAAGAAATTATTTGTCGTCGTTTTGGTTTGCTTGGACATGAATCACAAACTCTTCAAGAAGTTGCAGATGAAGTAGGATTAACACGTGAGAGAATTAGGCAACTACAAGTTATTTCATTGAAAAAGCTACGCAATTATCTTCAACGAGATAATTATGACATCTCAATTCTATTTGCTGACACGGCATGATAGATTGTTTGCTATTATTTAGAAGAGCACTTGAAGTGCTCTTTTTTTGTTATAGTAAGGTTCGTTATGCATTTAAAATCATTATTAGTTGCGGGTTCTGTATTGTTTTTTTCAGGTTGTGCTAGTTACGGTGTAACTGAAAATGAAATGCAATCATACCTAAATAAAGAAACCCAGTTTAATCATTCTGTGGGTATTCAAGGGCTAGCTTATGCTACGGGTAAATTTGATAATATCAAAGTTGGTATTGGTCGTGTCG
Source organism: Photobacterium andalusiense (assembly GCF_900185625.1). Classification (GTDB taxonomy): domain Bacteria; phylum Pseudomonadota; class Gammaproteobacteria; order Enterobacterales; family Vibrionaceae; genus Photobacterium; species Photobacterium aquimaris. The sequence goes on along the minus strand of NZ_FYAJ01000002.1, from coordinate 361,495 downwards.
CTAAAAATAAAGTCAATGTCGCAGCAACTGCAACCGCAGACTTAGAGCTAATGGGACAACCAACACAAAATATTTCAATAAAAGCTAATTTCAGTGCTATCCCTTATTACAATCAACAACAAGGTGCTATCTACTTAAAAGATCTTAATATTGAATCTTTAGACGTTACACCTAAACGATTAAATAATGTCTTAACCAAACCGGTAATAACACCTATTGTTTCTTTTTTAAGCCAAGTATTATCAACAAAACCTGTGTACAAACTCAATGATAATGAATTAGAGCAATCTCTATTGAAAAAAACCAAACCTGAGTTAGTGATTGAAAATCATAAATTAGTTTTAGATTGGTAGTATTACATATTCAATTAAAAAGCTCTTTCTTATAAGAGCTTTTTACTGTTTGGCTTTTGACTGTTCTAAATAGTGTGTACCCGCAGCATCATCTATTATCTTAATTGCCCTTTCCATTTCAAAAGATCGTTTCATTGCATCAGCAGCATAATCTCTCGTCGTGGGAGTTTGGCTAGTAATAATGAGCATTAAAACAAAAATGATTGTGGCTACTGATAATATAACCGCAGTATATATTCGTCGAGTAATGCGTTCTTCACTGGCTTTTATTTCTAATTTTACAGCTCGCAATACATCATAATTAGTAATATTGGAGCGTATCCTTTGGTTTTTATTCATCATAAATATTTAATATAATTCAACCGTGTCTGATTTTAACAAGCATCACTGAATTTAAGCTGACATAATTATATGTTATCGATGATTAAATATTGTTTGAACCAATATAAAGTTATAGTGCACTAGGTGGTTTAAAAATCAGAGCTATAGAGCCCTGATTTTATTATCAACTAATGATTAACACATATATTAATAGCAATATAGCTAATAACCATACAGGACAATTATATTTCTTAATTAATATATAACCAATAATTACAGCAATAACATCTGCTATTGATTTAATAGAGCTGCTAATAACAGGATCAATTAAAGCATTAGCTAACAGGCCAACAACACAAGCATTTATCAATATTATGGCTTGAGTTAACCGAGGGTGGCTAAATAAAGCTTTCCAAGCAGGCAAAAAGGCAAATAAGAGCAAACTACCAGGTAAAAATACCGCTATTGTCGCAATTAGGCTGCCAATAATTGGCATCTGAGGTATTGCTGATGCACCTAAATAACTGGCCATGGTAAACATTGGTCCTGGTACTAATTGTGCAGAAGCATAAGCACTTAAAAAAGTATTATTCGATACCATACCATCAAGCATTGGCTGTAATAATGGTAATACAACATGACCACCACCAAAAACAAAACTGCCTGCTTGATAGAAAATTGAAAATATTTTAATACTCTCGTTGGTACTCGCGATTAATGGCAATAAAATTAATAAGCCACAGAAGATCACAACTAAACCAATATGTGGTCGAATGGGTTTTATTAACGCTTTATTGATATTCGGTTGAGTTTTACATGACCATAAGATACCAATAATGCAGGCAACAATAATCGGAAGAATTTGGCCAAATAACCCCTGACTAAACGTTAACCATATTACAGTTAATAATGCTGTTGCGATGGTTGGTATTGATACAAGATTCTTCTTTGCCATCCCCCATAATGCATCGCTAACAACGACGACGGCTAATAATTTAGCAGCAGTAATAATGTGATTAACGACTGTTGATCCACTAAATTGATTATTAGCAACAGCGAGAAACGTCAGCAATGCAAATGATGGTAAGGTGAAACCAATAAATGCAGCAACTGAACCTCGATAGCCTGCTTTTTTATAACCAATATACATACCTAGTTGACTACTCGCAGGACCAGGTAAAAACTGGCATAACGCAATAGCTTGAGTAAAATCTTCATTACTGAGCCATTTCTTTTTAACGACAAATGCTTGTTGAAAATAGCCTATATGTGCTGCTGGTCCACCAAAACTGCATAAACCTAGCACTAAAAACTGCCAAAATACCGTTAACATTAATCACATCTCCTTAAGTGAAGTCATTATATTAACGGCTGTTCAACTATTACTAAAATCGTTTGTACAGATATATATCATTACTATTATCGATGGTGATTAACTTATGTTGTCGGCTTTTATTTTCAAGGCGTTGATAATCCTTTATGATAGAAAGCAGGTTATTCTTTTGTAATAACAAGCAAAGTTATATACATCGTCCCCTACTTTGCTTTTCTCTTCTAAGAGTAAATGCTTATGCTAGAAAATCTTCAACAAATGGTTATCTTGGCTGCGGTTGGCCATGAACAAAGTTTCACTCGTGCAGCAGATAGATTAGGCATCTCTAAATCTCAAGTTAGTAAGCAAATTCGTTATTTAGAAGAACGTTTAGGTTGCCAACTCGTGCAACGCAGTACACGTACAGTCGCTTTAACAGAAATTGGGTTACAGTATGCCGATTACGGCCAACAACTAGTTGATACCGTCAATGAAGCGGAAGCAATGGTCGCAGGTTACCGTAATGAGATAAAGGGTGTGTTACGCATTGGTATTGCACAATCTTTTGGTAATATCCATATCACCTCTGCTTTAGCTGAATTTCAAAAAGCTAATCCTGAATTAGAATTAGAAATCAGTCTATTTGATCATCGTCCGAATTTATTAGAAGAAGGCTTTGATTGTTGGATAGCCATTCATGAACACCCGCCAGAAGGTATGGTGGCGCGCAAATTAGCCAATTGTGAATTTATCGTTGTTGCTTCACCGGATTATATTGCGCTGCATGGAAAACCAGTAACACCAGGTGAACTACGCAACCATAATTGTATTACTTACCAAAGCCGTGAGCGCAAATATGTCAATTGGGCTTTTTCTCGTGACGGTGTGCAACAATCGATTCGAGTACGAGGTAATTATCGAATAGATAACGCACCGGCTGTATTAGATGCAGCAGTAAGTGGTTTAGGGATTGCGTATTTATCGACTTATTTAATGACCGATGAAATTGAAACTAATAAGTTAATACAGTTACTCCCTGAATGGAAAACAACGGTTGACTTACCTATTTATGCTGTTTATCCACGCCGGAAATACTTAGCCCCCAAAGTGCGTTCCTTTATTGATTTCATGGCTGAACGCATGGCACAAGCACCTTATAAAACGCCACCGTCTATGCGCTAATCAGCTTGTATTTATACAATACGCTTAAATTAAATATATCGAGTTAAAGAAAGACAACAACGCGGCTATTATAGCCGCGTTGTTTATTATTAAGTAAAACTGTCTTATTCTACTGCTTGTTTTTTTTGCGCCGGTAACGCATACATACGACGTAATATCGTTTGTACGCCTTGTGGTTGGTCAGCTAATTTCTGTTCAAATAACTGACGCTCAGCAGCTGTCACTTGCTCAGATTCAATATCAGCAGCAATATAATTTGATGGGAATAAATGATAATTTTCAGTAATTTGCTTATCAATAATCGCTGCTAATTCATCAGGAGTTTCAGGCGCTTCAGTAATGACATCACCAAAGCTAATATGAATTCGACGTTTCTGACCGACAATACCTTGGACGATACTTTCGATATCTTCAAATTCAGATTTCTCATACGTACCCGTGGTTTCTTTTTGGTAAAGCTCTTGTGCTTTTGCCAAGTCACAAGGATCATTTTCGTATGAAATTGCCACTGGAACAATATTAAGCCCGCTCATAAATTCAGCAAACGGTAATTTTTGCTTACGTCCTTCCATAAAGAACATTTTTAGAATCGCAGGATCAGTTTTGTCATTACCGTCTTTCGCACGCCCTTCTTTTTGTGCAATCCAAATGTTATTGCCCGTCATTAAAGAATGAGAAATATAGCTAGAAAGTAATCCTAATGACTTCATTAGCTCACGCGGACCTTTTGCTGAACGTTTAACAATAAAACTTTTGTTCAAGCGCATTAGCTCAGTCGCACATGGTTTTTTAAGTAAATTATCACCAATCGCAATACGTACCGTGTTGAAATTATTATTAAATAAACACCAATTTACCATTGCAGGATCCATCGCGATATCACGATGATTTGAAACGAAGAGATAAGCTTTATTAGGATCTAGCTTATCTAATCCAGTGATTGTTACACCATTACAAGAGTGATCAATGGTAGCCCGCATATACTTAGCTACATAATCTTGGACATTTTTAACACTGGTCACATTCGACCATTTTTTCACAAGAAAACGTTTTATTAGCGGAATCAGTAACCAACCAAACATACCAGAAGCATGAGGAAAGCGGTACTTTAAAATGGCATTGATAAAATCTTTATCATCAATCAAACGTTGGATAGCCCCTTTAACTTCGTCATCGTTGTAAGGGCGGATTTCTTTATAAATATCGTTATCTATACACACAATAAGGCTTCATCTTGAAAAAACTGGGTCATTTTACAGGTAAATACTATCTTTACCCAATAACCTAAATCAATAAGGAGTATGGTTGGAAACCGAACCACGCCGAGTCGCTGAATTTTCAACCACAATTAATCATAAAAAGTGCGTTCTAATGCAAAAACGACCAATCATACACTGATTTTGATTATTGTCGCCTATGCAATGTTGACGATGTAACAAAAACAGCCGAATATGTGTGGGATATCGAGTTAGAGAGACATTATGAAACAAGCTATTGAGTTTTCCCAAAACGAGCACCCTTTTCTTTTCGTCGGTTCTCGTCGTAAAAGTCACAATGCCTATTTTATTGTTGTGACCAGCGGCAGCATATTAATGCGCTTAGGTAAACATGAACATCTTGTCTCTAAAGGACATGGCTTCTGGGTTCCTTTTGATTGTTTACATGCTTTAACGGTTTTACCTGGCACTTGCTTTTTTAAAGTTGCTTTTTCAATCCGTCTACAACAGCCATTATGTCGTGATGCTGGGTTCTTTGTGGTTAGCCCACTGCTTGAGGCTTTATTAGTTGAACTTGAAAAGCAGCCAACAGAAAAACACGACTGGAATGGCGCTGAAGGACGTTTGCTCAAAGTTATTGCAGATCAAATATCAAACCTATCTGCATCAACCCAATCGCTATCACCAGCGATTAATAAACAATATCATAATGCATTAGCACTATTACTTAACGGTAATAAGGTGACTGAGCAATCGGCAGTTCAAGCTATCGAGCCTATACTTGGAATGACGATAAAAGAGTTTGAATCTTGCATTACGATACGTGAGGCGTTGAAATTAATACGTTCAGGAAGAAAATTGCCACAAATTGCCGCTCAACTTAATACATCGGAAGTGTTACTTGAAACGCTGGCAATACCTATTTTAGGTAAGCCTTTTTAATTGCGGTAACTAATAATTAAAACATATACTTAAAACAACGTCCGTTAATGCTAATGGGCGTTTTTTATTAGTCATTAATTAAACGGCACATGGACTTGTAGTGATATTCCATCATCAACATTACTCTTAGTATGCCAGCGATAATCTAATCGAACATGGGTACTATTACTGCTAGGTTCACCAAAACCAATACTCATTTGGACACCGTGATTTAATACCCACTGCTCGGCATCAACAATATCTTCAACCTGTTCATGATCATATTCTTTTGGTAACCAGAATCCTAAACCGTAGTACATTGAATCATCATATTCAGTGAAAATGGGATGATCAGAAAAATTATCACTCCATTTATTCCAAAAATCACTGGTGTTATAGCCATGATCTTGTTTCCAATTACTAAACTGCTTAACTTGTTCGCTTGAATGAAGCAATGGAATACTATCGTACTCTGTGTCTTGACCACATAACGACTGATCATATTGAAAAAAATCATTCGTTGTTGACGATTTCGGGGCTGGAAAAAATTCACAAGAGAAAGCATACACAGATGACGAGTAAAATAAATTACCAACGAGAGCAAGCATGTATACTTTAACTTTATTTACACGCAAAGATTAACGTCCTTGTTGTTCTTCGTTAAACTGAAACCTATTGTCGTTAATCAGCATTGAAGCCACTGTAGGCGTAGTATAGTGACTAATATCACTTTTCTTGACTAATGCGTTCCGTATCAACGTACTGCGTATTGGTAGCGTTTCAGGACATGCCATCACCTGCCACCGTTTGAGGATCTCATCAGCGTTATAAAAGCGCTGAAAACTTAAAAAGTTATCTGGACCAATCACAAAGGTAATATTGCTATCAGGATATTGCAATTGTAATGCTTCCATCACAGCAAAGGTTGTCACAGCACTATCACCAGTAGCAATTTGTTGCTCTAGTGTAGATAATTCTAGATTAGATTGACCAATATCGCTGATAAATGCACGCACTAGATCACAACGGGCATTATAATCAAGCATGATCTTTCCCCACGCATGTTGATAACTCGGTAGTAATAATACTTTATCAAATTGACCTAAGCGCTCTAATACCGAACGGTGACCTAAGCTTGGAGGGTTAAATGCGCTACCAAAAACTGCCAGTGTGTGTTTCATAAATCAATCAGCTAACCTCTATTGCTACATCTTAGAAAGACAATCTATTGAACTAATTTAGTAATATGATGCTGTTTTTATGCTAAAACAACATTATTTTAAAGAAATTTACGCTTGAGCATTGATCCTTAGTTAGAGTTATCGCATGATTTTGATAAAGGTGTAATGGCTGAGTTCTCATTTTTCCATTATACCAACTTAAGTGATTAATATTTGGGCAAAAGCCTTAAGGATTCATGACCCATGGAACAACTTATCCGTGACGAAATGCGTGTGCTGCCGACTATCGATGTTGAATATGAAATTCAGCGCCGTGTTGCTTTCATCCAGAAAAAACTCAAGCAATCTGGCTGTAAATCTCTAGTACTCGGTATTAGCGGAGGTGTTGATTCAACTACTTGTGGCCGTCTAGCACAACTTGCTATTAACGATTTAAATGCCACTGCTGCTACCAACGATTATCAGTTTATTGCTGTTCGTCTACCTTATGGTGAACAACAAGATGAAGACGAAGCTCAACATGCTTTGCAATTTATTCAGCCTAGCCAATCGGTAAGTGTCAACATCAAAGCTGGCGTTGATGGCTTACATGCTAATGCGTTACTTGGATTAGAAGGCACAGGGTTAATTCCAACTGATGCTGCTAAAGTTGATTTTGTAAAAGGCAATGTAAAAGCAAGAGCGCGCATGATTGCACAATATGAAATTGCAGGCTTAGTAGGTGGATTGGTGATTGGTACTGATCATTCAGCAGAAAACATCACTGGCTTTTATACTAAATTTGGTGATGGTGCTTGTGATTTAGCGCCTCTTTTTGGCTTAAACAAGCGCCAAATTCGTAGTATCGCAGCAAAATTAGGTGCACCAGAGCATCTTGTTGCTAAAGTACCGACTGCCGATTTAGAAGAATTAGCACCACAAAAAGCAGACGAAGATGCATTATTAGTCACTTATGACCAAATTGATGATTTTCTTGAAGGTAAACCCGTTGATGACTTTGTACGTGATCGTTTAGTGAGCATTTACCGTGCTACACAGCATAAGCGTCAACCTATTCCGACCATTTATGACATTGACTAATATTTTTAAATCATAAAGTTACAGATAAAATAAAAGGCTTAACTAAATGTTAGGCCTTTATTTTTTATTCGTTAGTTGCTTACTTACATAATATTGCTTCAGGTTGACCAATAATAAGAGCATTGAGTTCTTCCCATAGATCATCACAAAGACCAGAGCGATATACCGCTTCTTTAAAAGCTGGATGCTCATGTTGATACATTTTATAGTGACGCGGTGAACTCTTGCTGCTTGAACGTACATTTGCTAAACGATCGCACACTTTTACGATCAAAGCTAAACGAGCAGCTTCTTCTTCAATATTTAAAGCTGCTAATCGTTGGTTTATTTCTAATTTGCGTTTAGCACGATCTTCTAACTTAACATCGGTAACATAATTAACAGCATCTGCAATAGTAAAACCAAAACACTCTGCTAACTCATTAAAACTTGTATCCGTATCTTCAATAATATCGTGTAACTGAGCGACAATCATTGCGTCTAAACCAAATGGTTCGGCAAGCTTTGCTACAGTATCAAGATGAACAGAATACGGAAACTCGCCATATTTTTGATTGCCATGACGATTTTTGGCAAATGCTTGTGCTGCTAAATAACGACTATTCATCTATAACTTCCTCGGTACTTTTTTATTTTATTTTTCCATTGTAGAAGTAAAACATACCTTTATGCTAGTCGTTTATTTGGCATAATAATTATCCAAAAATAAAAAAAGAGCCTTACGACTCTTTTTATTAATTAGATAGTTACGAATGATAAACTATGGTTATTCTTCTTCATCCGCAGCAAGCTCACCCGCAGCTTGGCGACGCTTCATATCAGCTTCACGAATTTCATTAGCAACAATCATGATAGCTTCACCGCTACTGATACCTTTAGACATAAGATCATGAATGCGATCAGCAGCTTCTTGTTGCTCTGAATGCGTTAATGTCGGCGTGTGATTATACATATCATTCTTCTTAACTTCGTAAACGGATAGGTATTCTAGAAGTAATGTCAAACAATGTCACTGTTTATCCTCGCTGAACGCTAATTAGCCAGGATGGCCGTCTGCACGAGCTTGAGTCAGTATTGGAAAATACACTACCGTAAAAATTATGAATGCCACTATCCATAAAATAGCAGAGATAACATACGTATTAACGACGGCAACAGGTATAACAAGTACTAATATTGTTCTCGCAAGCAATGAAGCAAATAAACTTATAAAAGCAACCACCATCCACTTTCCTGTTTGTAATTTGCGCCCTGTGTGTCCTAATGAAACACGTGCCATCATTGCAAGTATCATAGAGCCAATACCACCAATAGCGATAAAGTGAATACCTACCGTTGGACTCATCGTGCTATTTACATAGCTTCCCCCTAGCCACGCAAAACCGATTATCATTGATAAATAAGCCCCATGTAGCGACCATAACAAAGGTATCGCTAAGGTTTTGTGACTACGCCAACGACACATGCGTACTAAATTAGTCACCGCAGCAATAAGGTAAGTTGCAGCTAGCAAAGATGGAGCAATAGTTACCGGTAAAAGAGTGAAGATTAACACTATCCAAATCGGTATTAAGGCGGCATATTCTAACAATGGTATACGAGTAATTGGCGCTGTTTGGGTTGCTCGTGAAGTAAAAAATGGAATCACTCTACCGCCAACAATAAGCACTACTGCAGCAATGATCGTCAATGTTGCTAACGCCGTTGCTTGTAAATTAAATGGGATCACCTTAAGTACCATCAAATGATATTTTATGTTGAGCAATGTAAACATAAGCAGTACTGGAATAAAAAACATATTACGCCATTGCTTAACTTTGATGATTGGTATTGCTAAAAATATCATCGCCATAACAATCCAAGCACAATCAATAACCATCCACAGATAACTCGGCGTCGCAAACATTAGTCCTAACCGCGCAATTAACCATAGGCTAAATAAAATGGCTAGCTTTGTCCCCTTCCCCCCAGTTTGGCCAGTCCATGTCTGCACTGCTGTCAGTAGAAACCCCACAATCACTGCGCCAGCAAATCCAAATAGCATTTCATGAGTATGCCACCACAAAGGATTACTATACATAAACTGACTTATTTGAGGAGTACCCGCCCAAAGCAAACCCCATAATGCTATTGAAACAACAGCATAAACGGCTGCTCCGATAAAAAATGGCCGAAAAGCAAGTCTAAATATAGGTGGGATTTTTTCTTCTTGCGCGCGATCGATAATTTGCATCATACACCCCTTATAAACATGCATTAATTATACATGTTTACAGAGCTATTACTACTTTTCCTAATTTTAGCTTTATCTTCTTGAATTTTAGATAAAAAAAATGGCCATCACACTAATGTAATGGCCATATCATTCTAACTATAATTAATCATCATCACCGACATAATCAACAGGCCGCGTGATCCGTTGAATATCTAAGATTGAAATTTCACCTTGCCATCGTGTTTTTACAACACCAACACTTAACCAATAACGCCCTTCTGGAAGGTTTAATTTGGGTAATGTTGTCGGCCAATTTGAGTCTGAATCTTGACTCCAGATAGCATGCCATGTTGTATCATTAAGATCATATAATTTAATACTTAATGTCGGCGACGGACAGTTACCACTATTTTTTTCAATATTATCAATTCGCCAGGTTTTACTGTCTTTCCAACTAATTTCTTGTTTTTCAACAGGAGAATTTAGCACAATCCATCCAACCCAAGGCGGCTCATTTTCTGCGGTGATAGAGAGCTTATATAACCCAGCAGATACTGGCTCATCTAACCGTTGTGTTTCCACTGAAAAATAACCACCATCATCGATAAAAGGCGCACCTTTCAATAACGGCTTATTTGGCCATTTGGTCAAACTAATATTAGTAATATCAGTTCGAGTTAAGCCTACGACAGAAATTTTTAATAGTTGTTGATTAAGATTTTGCTCAACTTGACGTTCAATAGATAATTTAGGTAACCAAGTTGGTAATACTTTACGCTCAAGACTATGACCACAGTCTTCACTAATGGCTAAATTAAGTAACTGATCGAGATTGTCAGCTTGAACGCTATTAGGTGATTGTTGCCATGCTTGGATGATCGTCTGAAAAACAGCATCCGTATCATCTTCGAGCAGTTCTTTATGCGCCATCGTATAAAGATCTTTTGAGATAAACCAATCAGACGATGCAAACGCACTCGAAGGAAATAACATCGAGTGCATTAACAATAACCCCATAAGCCAGCGTGTTTGCTTTTTTATTCTCATGGAATATAGACCTAAGCGTTATGGCTTCATTCGGTATCCGACACCACGTAATGTCTCTATCTCAATATCAGGCAGTTTTTGACGCAATTGCAGAATATGAGTATCAACTGTACGTGTTGTTGGATAGTGATTGTAGCCCCAAACTTGATCTAATAGCTCATCACGGGTAAACACACGACCGGCATTTTTTGCTAAGAAGACTAATAATTCAAATTCAGTACGTGTTAACGTCACGCTTTCACTGCCATGAAAAACTTCACGGCTTTCTTGGTTAATACGAATATTACCGACAGCGATGATATTAATCGCTGCCATATCGCCATCTTCGCCACGCAGGTGTACTCGAACGCGAGCTAATAGTTCTTCTTCCGCAAATGGCTTGGTTAAATAATCTTTTGCTCCTGAGTCTAACCCAATCACTTTATCGTTAATGGAAACCATTGCTGTTAATAAAATAACTGGCACGTGTTTCTTTTTTAACCAACCTGACAAGTAGTCGAGTGAATCACCTTCCGGTAATTGGCGATCGAGTACAACAAGATCTGCATCTTTCCACAATGCTTCGACTTTAGTGGCACAATCAGCGTATAAACAGTTGTATCCGGCTTGCCTTAAGCAATCGAGTAAACCATCAGCAAGGTTACGGTCATCTTCAACCAGTAGCAGAGTTTGATTCACACGGTATCTCCAAAATAAACGTTGTTGGTGGACCAATGAGTTTCATTCGGCCCCCCATTCTATTAATCATCGATTCAACAATTGTTAAACCCAAGCCTAAACCTTGAGAACTAACAAAAGGCTTTCTTAAGCGAGACCAGTCTTTTGCGCCTAATTGCCCTTCATCTTGAACAACTAGCTTTAAAGTCCCATTCTTATACGATGACGATAAACTAACTGGTGCTACACCATACTTATGAGCATTAGATAATAAGTTATCAAGACAAGTTCCTAGCCAATAAATATTAACCAGCACACTTCTATCTTCACCTAAGTTCAGTATAACATCGTACTTTTCTGCTATATAACCTAACCATTCATTCAGCGATTCAACTTCTTGAACACTTAACTGTTGTTGGTTCGCTTGTAAATAATCTTTACTCGCTTCGGCTAACTGACGCAACCGTCGCGAATCTTCTGTTAAACGACGAAACTCGTCGTATAAACCTTCCGGTAACTCATCAAAATGACGTCTAAAACCTTCAACTGTCATTGCTAAACTGGCAATTGGAGTACGTAATTCATGGGTTAGAATTTGTAACACTAACATCCGTTCTTCCATCGTACGACGGCGGATCCTGAAGCGGTAAATACTCCAACTCAACAATAACCCAGCATTCATCACCAGTAAGCCTATTAATAAATAATAGGTTACATGCGACTTATTATCTTCACGCCAACAAATATTACCATTTTTGGCAAGACAAAAATCATTTTGATCTAAGCGTTTAAAATGTAACTGATAACGATTAAGCATTTTAGACCATGTTACTTGGCCAAAGACACGGTATTCATTATCGTTGCGAACCCACAATTCACCATTTGAGATAAAAAATTGTGCACCAGAAATAAACGCATGAATCTCATCATTATTCATTCGCTGCAAGCGTCCTAAAATCGTTGTTGCTGCAGCAATTGGTCGTTCTTTTATATGTAAATATTTACTATATTTTATCGCCATATCCGGATGTTTCTGAATATAACGGTAGGCATAACTACCACCACCAGGATGAATATATCCTGAACGTACAAACCAACTTGATGGTAATTTTGTTTTAAAGCACATAGCACGTGTAAATACAACAGGTTGAGTAACTAATGGCGATAATGGCCACGGTCCTTTACACGTTATCGAATTATGGTAGAGCTGACGCAATGCATTTAGTGGATATTCACCAGTTTGTGGTAATAATGTTTCAGGGACTAACAGTCGCCCTGGATATAAGCTCTGAAGTTTACGAAAATCGTATGTTGCTAAAGGCTTACGTTTTAATATATCAGAACGAGCAGCATTTAACCGTTCTGGAAATGTTTGAGCTTCTGCAAATGATGCTGCAGAAAATAATAAAAAAAAGACTAGTACATACGTTTTCATACTTTTAGTTTAACATTATAGAACAGTGTTTTGTCAAAAAAATGTCAGCGCGATAACCATATGAATATAGAACATTTAATTGAATATATCTCACTTAAAACACCATTTTTTGTTTATAAATAAAAAAAAGCCACTCAACCCTGAGTGGCTTTTTTTATACTACGGCTATTTTTATAGATGTTCAAGAATAGATAAACACGAAGCTTTCGCGTCACCAAACAACATCTGACTGTTTTCTTTAAAGAACAGTGGGTTTTGTACCCCTGCATAACCGGTATTCATTGAGCGTTTAAATACAATCACATTACTTGCATTCCACACTTCAAGAACAGGCATACCAGCAATCGGACTATTTGGATCTTCCATTGCCGCAGGGTTAACAGTGTCATTAGCACCAATAACTAATACCACATCAGTTTTAGGGAAATCATCATTGATTTCATCCATTTCTAATACAATATCGTAAGGCACTTTAGCTTCTGCCAATAATACGTTCATGTGTCCAGGTAAACGTCCAGCAACAGGGTGAATACCAAAACGTACTTCTACACCTTGAGCGCGTAATTTATCAGTAATTTCATGAACAGGATATTGCGCTTGTGCAACTGCCATGCCGTATCCTGGAGTAATAATAACTGATTTAGCATCTTTCAATAATTCAGCAACTTCTTCTGCTGTTGTTTCACGATGCTCACCATATTCTTCATCATCGCTTGAAGCTACACCGTCTGAACCAAAACCACCCGCAATAACACTGACGAATGAACGGTTCATCGCTTTACACATAATGTAAGACAGAATAGCACCTGAAGAACCGACTAATGCACCAGTAACAATCAACAGATCATTAGCTAACATAAAGCCTGCTGCTGCTGCTGCCCAACCTGAGTATGAGTTCAGCATCGACACGACAACTGGCATATCAGCCCCACCAATAGAGGCAACTAAGTGATAACCAAATGCAAATGCAATCAGAGTCACTAGAATTAATGCCGCCATTGAGCCTTCAGCTTTCACAAACCACACTAGCAATAACGCTGAAACAATCAGAGCAACGAGATTGAGCTTATGACGATGTGGTAGCTGTAATGCTGACGTTGATACTAAGCCACGCAATTTAGCAAAAGCAACCAGTGAACCGGTAAAGGTTACGGCACCAATGAATACACCAAGGAAAACTTCCACTAAGTGAATGTTTAGTAATGCACCTTCTAGCGGTTGATGGTGTAAGAAGGTATTAAAACCAACCAATACTGCTGCCATACCTACAAAGCTGTGTAGCATTGCAACAAGCTCTGGCATTTCAGTCATCTCTACTTTCTTAGCATAGAAAATACCGATTGCACCACCAATGATCATCGCTAGAATAATCCACACAGTCCCTTGTGATTCAGGACCAAAGATTGTAGCGATAAGCGCGATAGCCATACCCGCAATACCGAAATAGTTACCCTTTCGTGCGGTTTCTTGCTTAGATAATCCAGCAAGTGACATAATAAACAATACGGCAGCAACAATGTATGCCGCTTGTACGATTCCTGCAGACATGTATTACTCCTTATTTATCTTTACGAAACATTTCTAGCATCCGCTTGGTAACAGTAAAGCCACCAAAAATATTGATACTAGCAATGAGAACAGCAACAAAAGCCAACACGGATACGATACCGGAGCCTTGTCCTATTTGGAGTAATGCACCTACGATGATGATGCCTGAGATTGCGTTAGTTACTGACATTAATGGTGTGTGTAAAGAATGACTAACATTCCATACTACGTAGTAACCAACCACACATGACAATACAAAAACGGTAAAGTGAGCAAGGAATTCAGGTGGCGAATAATGACCAACCCAAGCAAATAACGCGATGCCAGCCGCCATCATGCCGTATTTCTTAATCGGTGACATAGGTTCAGCTTTTTTAGGCTGTACTTTTTCTACTGTTTTAGGCTTCTGAGCAACTGCTGATACTTTAATGGGTGGCGCAGGCCATGTAACTTCACCCGCTTTGATAACCGTTAAGCCACGTAGTACTTCATCGTCAAAGTTAATATCTATGTTGCCGTCTTTTTCTTTGCACAGCAGCTTTAATAAATTAACTAAGTTAGTACCGTAAAGCTGTGAAGCTTGAGTCGGTAAACGACCAACCATATCAGTGTAACCAATGATTTTTACACCATTAGCAGTGGTAATCACTTTATCAGCTTCAGTGTAAGCACAGTTACCGCCATTAGCTGCTGCTAGATCAACAATAACACTGCCCGACTTCATTGAATCAACCATTTCTTTGGTGATCAATTTAGGCGCAGGACGTCCCGGAATCAGAGCTGTTGTGATGATAATATCAACATCTTTTGCTTGCTCAGCGTATAAACGCTCAGCTGCTTTGTTGAACTCATCAGACATTTCTTTAGCGTAGCCATCACCCGTTGAAGTATCTTCTTTAAAATCAACTTCAAGGAATTCAGCACCCATTGATTCAACTTGTTCTTTCACCTCAGGGCGAACATCAAATGAACGCACGATTGCGCCAAGGCTACCAGCAGCACCGATTGCAGCCAGACCCGCAACACCAGCACCAGCGACTAACACTTTTGCTGGCGGTACTTTACCTGCAGCTGTAATTTGACCAGTAAAGAATCGACCAAACTCATGCGCAGCTTCTACTACGGCACGATAACCGGCAATATTTGCCATCGAACTAAGCGCATCAAGCGCTTGAGCACGTGAAATACGAGGAACTGAATCCATCGCCATCACATTAATATTTTTTGTGGCTAACTTTTCTAATAATTCAGGGTGCTGAGCAGGCCAAATAAAGCTAACTAAGCTCGCCCCTTCTTTTATTAGTTCGCATTCATCAATACCCGTTGCAGGATTAACCTGAGGAGCATTAACTTTTAAAATGAGATCGGCTTGCCATACTTTGTCAGTAGAGGCTAGTTCTGCGCCAGCGGCTTCAAAAGCTGCATCATCAAAACTCGCTAATGCACCCGCTCCATGTTCAACAACAACGCTGAACCCCATTTTCAATAACTGCTCAACCGTTTTAGGTGTGGCAGCAACTCGCGTTTCGTTCGCGAAAACCTCTTTTGGTACACCAATCTGCATTATTATTCCCTGAACATTGGCTATAGATAAATATTTTGTATCCAACCTTAAAAGCAATAGCAAGCTTTTTACCGTTGAAATCAAAAAATTCCACAAATTTCATTAAAAAATAACATTCAAGTCATTTTATATCGAAATACAAGCACCTTTTCATCCGTGACAAATAGGTTAAAAAACATAAATTACATGATGTTAGTCATATCAACCAAGTCTAAAAACTGACTCAGTTAATATTCCCATCAATATTGCTTTAAATACATTCAAATATTGGATTTTTTAACAAAAACGCAACATCTAGACGTTATTTTTAATCGCTAAAAACAAGATACCCAGCAAATAACACGATTGCAATGAAATATGTTGTATATGTGCTATTTATTTAAACATTCTATCGCCAGTTTGATCAATAAACATCTGTGCTTTTTTAACCATAAATGTTTCTGCATCTGCTTGAGACGGTAAAACATCCGATCGTATAAAGTGATGAGTTTGCACTGTTTCTTCACTTTTTTTACAAATACGTCCAGCAATACGGAATTGTCCTCCCTCTTGCTTTGGCTCTGGATAAATCAAATAACCGTTATATTCAATTGGTTCAACATCAACAGCAGCTACTGCTGTTTTATTACCAAAAAGCCAAGAAAATAAGCCCATTACTACCTCTTATTATTTTTATCAATGGCACTCGTTACTACGAGCCCCCTACTAGAATATCAATCTGATCAATACTATATAGTTTTCTTCATCGAGGAAATAATCACTGACCTCATAATCAAACAAGTATCAAAAATATTGGCGATAAATGGTGATACAATAGGTATAAAAAAACCAGCACAATGGCTGGTTCTATTTTTTACTGAAAAAGCGTTTTGTTATTGCCGCTTTTCTATATTTAAAATATCAGCGATATAAGCCAATATCTTTTTGAATATGTAATGGTAAATCAGAGATATTACGCATTTTTGGTGTCGCTGCTGAACGGCTAAAAAGAATATCACGAGCATGAACAAGCAGACCTTTAAATGTCAATGAATATGCTTTTTGATCATTCATTATAGGTGCTGGAATAGAATCAAAATCAAATACCTGTGCCATGATGCCTCTCAATTTAAGCCGTTACTAATGGGATTGGCGGCATAATAACGCAACGTTAGTCATATTGAATAATGACATTATTTAGTAATTAGCATTAGATAATCTAATCCAATAGATTGAATAAACATAACCGTTAAACTCCAGAATATCGCACTATAAAAGGTAATATCTATCGATTAAGTGCGATTAATGTACTTTTTATTCAAAAATAATAGCTGTAAATAATTAGTTATGATTATCACAAGCAATGAAGACAGTTAAATTCTCGGTCGGTTTATTAAATTCATGCTGTTGTTTGGCAAACGCTTCAAATGCATCTGCCATGGTGACATTCAGCGCTTGAGGTTCAACCACATAATCGAGTAACGGTGCATAGCCCTCTTTTCCTGTTGCGGTATAACCCGAAGATACTGAAGTATAAACATCTTCATCGTTTACAGCTAACCACTGTCCTTGGGTGTAATACTCTAGCGTTTCTATCCGCTGACCACTTGGTGCTCCGCAGCGATACACGTAACGCAAGTCAGCAACATAGGGAAAACTGCCATCACCAGTACCTTCAATATCGTTATTAATGGCGTTATCAATTGCCCCTTCAAGTGCCTGACGAATACGTAGCCCTTTAACGCTATACATCATAATGCCAATCGCAAATGGTAATAATCGGCCCGCAACATCAGCTGGCGTTATTTCTCCTGGATTAAGCGAGCACCTTACGCCACCAGCATTATGAATACCAAAATCGATATGGTGACCTAACTCTCTTGCTTGCCAAACAAAGCTTTTTACTACCCATGGTGCAATATCACTAGGACCTTTCGCATCTGGCACTCTAATATGGCGCAATGGTTCATTAATACGGGCAATTTTTTCAGTTTGCAATGCGCGTACTGCTGGTCGGTAATATTCATTAAGCATGTTTTCTATACGCGGTTCTTTTATCACAAAACGAATATTTTGCTGCTGCTGTAAATAATCTCGCACTTTATTATGATTATCATGATCAAGATGTTGAGTACGCCCTGCGTCAATTGTAAATTTACGTCCGAGTAATAATTGATTACAGCCAGTCGCACTTTCCACGCTACCATCAGCATTAAATACCAGTGTTAATTGACCCAGTGCCAGCGCATTACAACCAGCTTGCACGACACAAGTATTGTTTACCATCAATGCGTAACTATCTGTTTTACCATAGCCAACATTGGTAAAGTCACCTTGCATAGTATGGGTATGACCGCCAATAATCGCCCCAATACCATTAACTTCTTGAGCTAATAATAAGTCTCGGTCGTAACCTAAATGGCTTAAAATAACGACTTTATTAATGTCTTTTGTTTTAAGCAATGCGATGGTATTTTGTGCAACGGTCGTAACATGATGAAAAAAGGTATCTGGATCTGGACTGGATATTCCCGCCATATTTTCAATCGCAAGACCAAAAATAGCGACAGGCTCACCATGAACACGCTTAATAATATAATGCGCTGATTGGGTTTTATTATCATATGCGTAAACATTTCGTTTATTACGTAAAGGATTACGTTTATTTTGATCTTCTTGTGATAAATCCCAATTACCAGCTAATAATGGAAATGCCGTATGATCAAGAAAATCGGCGACAACATCATTACCAATATCAAGTTCATGATTACCTAAAGCCATAGCCTCTACACCAATAGCATTAAGCATGGTCGCATTTGCTATTCCCTTATAGAGAGAGAAATACAATGTGCCTTGAAAGCAATCTCCTGCATGTAAAAACATAAACTCACGCTGATGAAGAAAAGCATCCTGTTTAACTTCTTTAACCGCAGAATAAATACGAGAGAAACCACCGCAACTGGCATAAACAGATGTTTCAGTCTTTAATACATCAGCCGAAAGAGATAATGAAATTGCGGAAGGCTCAAAGTTAGAGTGGGTATCATTGATATGAGCAAAAGTGATCGTTGCTGCGTGATTAACAGTCATAATAATTTCAGTTCCTCCAGAACCATCAGTACCAACTGACAACTGATTTATAACGCTCACAGCATTACAAAAATAAAGATCGTCATTTAATAACAAACCAGATTACATTGAACGACATAAAAATGAGATCTTTATTAAAATATACCATTTTTTAGATTAAATCGCTGAGTGAATAACAGCTTAATGCCATCTGGGTATTTTTTATTCACTCAGCAATGAATATTTTATTAATTATTGGTAACGACCATGACGTTGTAAAAATTCTATTTTGTAACCATCAGGATCTTGAACAAAGAAAAATTTAGCCAATAACACTCCCTCACGATAAAACTCTTTAATCTCTGCTGGATTATAATTAAGTTCTGATAATTTTTTATATTCGGCTTCAAGATCATCAACAGCGACAGCAATATGCCCATAACCTGTACCATGAGTATACGCTTCTGTTGTGCCTTCATTCCACGTTAGTTCAAGTTCCATATCGTTTTCATTATTACGTAGATACACTAAGCTAAAACCATCAAAATCAAGTCGCTCAGCAATATCTAAATCTAACGCTTGCTTATAAAATGCTAATGACGCATCAAGGTCTATAACACGAATCATAGCGTGAATCATTTTAGCCATTGAATCATCCTTTATAATTGTTTTCTTTAAATATTCAGCATCAATATAGTAACTTTTTTAATTTGAAGATTGTATCAATAATGTGAGCCAAACGACCCCTTTCTTATCTTCTCTGGACTATGTTGTAAAGAAACAATAAGGAAAAGCCATGCATTTAGAGCATATTGACATTGCTGGATTTAGAGGCATTAAACGGCTATCACTCTCATTTAATCAATTAACCGTTCTTATCGGAGAAAACGCTTGGGGCAAATCATCCCTGCTTGACGCATTAAGTTTAGTGCTATCACCTAGCGCAGAATTTTACGAAATGAAATTCTCAGACTTTCACATCGATCATGCCATTGGTCATCAACGTGCGTCTTCGCTACAAATAGTATTACGCTGGCATGAAGATTATCAAGGTGAATATCGTGCCCGCCGTTATCGTGCCTTTGAACCATTTTGGGTTGAACAAAATAATCTCAAGCATCTTTATATACAAATAGATAGCCATATTGAAAACGATAAGATCATTACTCATCGTCACTTTTTGCATGCCGACGGTCAAGTAATTGAACATTCAAATACCAATAAGTTTATACGTCAGCTAATGGTGCTGCACCCAATAGTTAGAATTCGAGATGCACGCCATTTAGAATATACTAATCCCCATAGCGTGCCACACAATGGCTCAGCGATGCCACCAGCAAAGGATCATGAGTCTACTCGTATTCAACGCCGACTTGATAACACTTGCCGTCGCTTAATGACTCAACCTGGCCATGTGAGTAGTGCTGAAATAAAAAGTAGTATTAATACATTACGTTCATTGGTTGATCATTACTTTGCTTTTGCGCCACACGCACGCAGTAAAGCCCAGCCTCAATCTTATTATCCCCAACATAACCAACACGTCGATCACAACACCAACCCTTTTGATCAACTGATACATCCTAAGATGACTAAACAGGCTACACTGCTTTTAATGGGGTTGCTCAATGAATATATTCGTGCGCGAGGTAAAGTTGATCTTAAACGTATTTCTCGGCCGATTATGATCCTAGAAGATCCAGAAGGACGATTACATCCAATCATGCTCCATCAAGCATGGGCGTTTATCCAAAATATGCCAATGCAAAAGATATTAACCACCAATAGTCCTGAGTTATTAAGTGTTGTTCCACTCGGTGATATTAAACGCTTACAACGAACGCCACAAAAAACTATTGTGCATGGGGTTAATAATGGTGAACTCAATAAAGATGATATTCGTAAAGTAACCTTTCATGTCCGCATGCATCGCCCAAGTGCGTTTTATGCTCGTGTATGGTTATTAGTAGAAGGAGAAACTGAAGTCTGGTTATTTAATGAAATGGCACATTTAACTGGATATAATCTTGCAGCTGAAGGCATTCATGTGATTGAGTTTGCGCAAAGTGGACTAAAACCACTGATTAAACTCGCTCGTTTATTAGGTATTGAATGGCACCTTGTCGCTGATGGTGATCCCGCGGGTAGAAAATATGCCGATAAAGTCAGGTTATTATTACATGATGACAGTGAACGTGAACGCTTAACCGTATTACCCGCTAAAGATATTGAACACTTCTTATTTAAAAAAGGCTATGAACCCTTATTTCGCCAACTTGCTAATATTTCAGAAAATGATCATATGCCTATTCGTAAAATTATCTATCGTGCTTTAAAAAAACACGCTAAACCTGATATTGCACTCGCGATTGTAAAATATACTCAAGAATCAGAGTCAGATAAAATGCCGTTATTAATTCGCTGGGTGTTAAAACGAGTGATAATAATGGCAAGAGGTATAATTTAAATGAATATGTTTATTTATTTAAATTATAAATAATGCAAAAAAGCATTATAGATCACTTATTAAAACCAATAATCAATAAAGAACACTTCTATTGTTTTAAATTATTAGTATAGTATGTCACTAGAAAGCAACTTAGTTTTAACGTGTCATTTATACTATTAGGAATACAATATGTCCGGTACATTAATTACAGCATACCGTTCGTTTAATAAGATATTAAAACATTTACCTGTAGAAGGATCACTACCTGAAATGTTATTACGTGTTATTGAATTAACAGAGACCACCTTTAATGACCGACAAACCTCAATTCTGCTTTTCGATAAAAACAAAAATAAGTTCATGCCGTTCAATAATAAAAACAGTAATCAAGCATATCGTGAAAGGTTTATGATAAACCCTGCTAAAATTCATTTTGAAAGCGTTTGTTCAAAAAAGAAAATAATAATTTCTGAACACATAACCACCAACAATGAATACCGAGAGTATTATAGTCTAAAAACAATTAATCATTTCAACTCTTGCTATGGCTTACCGATTACATCTTCAAGAAACAAGGTCTTAGGTATTATTTATTCGCATTGCCCTCAGGACTCTATGCTGTCTGATGATGAATATGAGTTACTTGAAATGGCAGCGACAGTATGCTCAATTGCTATTGAAAACAATATTAAACAAAAAGAACTTAACCACTTTGCATCGTATGACTGCTTAACTAATATTTGGAACCGCCGCGCTTTTTATCGACATATAAATAAGGCTATTAAAAATATAAAACTTAAAAATGAATATATTGCCCTATTCTATATAGACATCAACAATTTCAAAAAGATAAATGATCAATATGGGCATCGATTTGGTGATCGTGTTTTAAAAAAATATGCTTCTAAATTACAAAAACTAACTAATGATAAAACGGGTGTAGCACGTTTAGGTGGTGATGAGTTTATTATCTATAGTGAGGTTCACACACAAATAGAAGCTAACATAAAAAAAATGGCTATATTATCTGAATTAAACCACATAGAAATTGATGATGTTATTATTACCGCATCGATTGGTACATATTATATTCACGCCAGTAATATTAAGGATACAAATATTGATTGCATGATTAACCATGCAGATATGAGTATGTATAAAGAAAAGCATTTATTACATTCTTAATAAACCTTTATAATAGAAAACCATTTGATTTTCACTCATCATTTTTTAAAAAATAACGTTACTGTACCAACAGTAAAACCCCATTTTTTCATTTTAGCGATATTGAATAACTGGTTATCATTTTGATAGAACATCCAATCATCAAAATTAATATGGTATGTAGAACCATTGACATCCATTGCTAATACATATTGCCAATTAAGTGCATTACCTTTTTCATAACCTACTGCTTCCCCAATAACATCATTAGCGGTACCAAGGTAATGCCCATCTGCTTGCTTGGTGATTGTCCAGATTCGTTGTTGCTTTTGGTTATCATCAAAAACAAAATCTTCAGTAAGAACGAGCTGATTGTCAGTAATAACCCCATTAAGTTCAACATTAAATCGGCGTATTTGTTGACCCTTATAATCTTGAACTATTCCCCATGCTTGAGTTTTACCCTCAAAAAATTTAAACAAATCAAACTTAGGTTCAGCATTCTGGTAATCATCAATAGAAGTTGTACAACCATTTAATAACAATACCATCCAGATCATCAGTAACCAATATAAAGGCATATGCATTTTTTGATTACTATTATTGATGTGAGTACGAGGAATATACATAGTATCTCCGTTTGCTGCTTAATCGTAACAAGGGTAATGGCCGCTATTGACCAATGAGCTGTAACCGCAATTTAGGGTATTCAGTATTCGTTGATAACCAGATACTGATAAACGCATTACTTAATACTTTTGAAAGTGGTTTTCCTAATGGTTTGCCATGTTGATAAAATCGCCCTTCTATCGCGTTGATGACAAAGACTAATCTATCGCCCTGTTTTACACTCGGCCATTGCTGTGCTAGTTGGCTCAACCATTGCTGTCGCTGTTGTGATGTAAAACCTAAGTGTTGCCACTGATCATCGGTTGCATCTAACAGATCTTGTTTATCGATATCACGTAAATAACGAATAATCAGTGCTAAATCTTCTGTATCATTGGCACTATATTTACCAGTCGGTGTTTTAAGTTGTGCGGTATATATCTTCCACCAGCCCCATTTTAATGTTGATTCACCCACGGTTGGCCATGTAGCCCATGACGAAGCCTGTACTGGTAAACTCACCGTCATCATTAATATCAATAGTATCGAATATGTCTTCATGTGGTTCTCCTTTGGGTCATTCGATGTAATAACCACCATAAATAGCCACTGTACCCCCCCCAGACGACGACTATAGCCATGAAAGTAATGCCTTCACCATATGGCCATATAACAGCCTCTAAGGCTAATCCTGTCCAGTAGCTTAATGCGCCACCTAGGCTACCACCAATGATCACCCACCATAGCGACAACCTTTGAATTTGGTCACGCATGATCCATACCATAGAGGTAAACCCTAACCACAATAAAATTAACCACAGCGGTATTACCGTGCTAAAAGGAGCAAACAATGGATCCGGCGGTAATGGAAACTGCATAATCCCTAATTTAAACAAGATATAGTCACCGCAGATCCCTACTGCACTAGCTATGACAGCGAAGGTAAAACTACGGTGATAAAACAGCCAGCAACCAATTAAGAGTGATATCAAAATACCGATATACTGATATTGCCCCCATACTGCTAACAACCAAAACAGATTAAAGCTAAGCCCTATCGCTACATATTTCATGATTAACGCCACTGAGGACGACTAGCCAATAATTGAATAGTGCTAATGGTTCGCTCTAAGAATCCGCCTTCGCAATAACAGAAATAATAACGCCACATTCGCATAAAACGTTCGTCATAACCGTATTGATTTAACGCTTCACTATTACGGTTAAACGCCACATGCCAATCAGCAAGGGTTTTTGCGTAATCTATACCGATATCTTTAATATCGCGTGTAACAAAATCGCTGTGAGAAGTTAAGTGTGATTGTAAAACACTAATTGACGGTAAAAAGCCACCAGGAAAGATATGTTTTTGAATAAAATCAACATCTTTACTGTAACTTTCATAACGTTGATCTGCAATGGTGATTGCTTGAATCGCAAATAACCCATTGGGTTTCAATAATGATTGGCATTTCTTTATATAGGTAGGTAAGTACTGCTTACCGACTGCTTCAATCATTTCAATCGATACTAATTTGTCGTATTGGCCGGTTAAATCACGATAGTCTTGCAGTAATAAAGTGATCTTATCCTCTAAGCCAGCTTGTTTTACTTTCTCTTGCGCCCATTGGTATTGCTGTTGAGATATGGTGGTCGTGGTAACATGGCAACCATAATGTTGAGCCGCATAAATTGCCATTCCGCCCCAACCTGTGCCTATTTCTAACAAATGATCTTGCTCGGTAAGTTGTAATTGTTGACACAATCGTGCCATTTTGTTTATTTGCGCCTGAGCTAGCGTATCAGAATCAGATAAATACACTCCTGAAGAGTACAACATATTGTCATCTAAAAAATGGCGATATAAATCATTACCCAAGTCATAATGTGCTGAAATATTATCTTTGGCATTTTGATGATTATTTCGATGCGAAAAGTGACTTAATTGTTTTGCTAGTTTGGTTATCCAACCGACTTTCGCTTCAATTTTATCAAGCGTTGTCAGATTTCGAGCCAGAATACGCACCACATTGGTTAAATTAGGGCTATCCCACCAGCCATCAATATACGCTTCACCTGCACCAATACTGCCATCAGTTAATAAGCGTTTATAAAAATGAGGATTAATCACAGTAAGAGTGGCTTGTAAACTTGCTTGCTTATCACCAAAGAAATGGGTGTCTCCACCATGCTCTGACAGTGTTAAGCCAACATTTGATAACTGCTGTAATAAGGTAAAGATAATACGTCGTGACCGCTCATGGTTTAATAATCGAGTTGATGTTACAGGCTCTAATTCACTTCTAAGCATAGTATCTTCCTTTACTATTTATGGTGTTGATTAGGATGATCGTAAATCGGTGCGCCTTTACGCCATAGTTTAAAAGCTTGCCAATATATACCGACCACAACTTTGATGGTCATAATGGGCGTTATTAACAAGCGTTGTAATAAGGTTTTAGTGGTAAAGGGCTGTTTCTGCATTGCTAACGTAGCATCAAAGGTTTTGGGTGTGACACTGTTGTTAAGATGGCTTTTTCCGTTAAAGTTATTTTTACCCTCTCGATGAATGCTATCTTTTTTTGAACGCACCTCTAGGTGTATTCTTATAATGCTATCAGGCTGAGAAAGCTGCCATACATAGTCTTGATCCATTGGGTTAAACGGTGAAACATGAAACGCTTTATCATCAATATAATGCTTATGCGACCAATATTGCTTAGCTGGAATCGCATAATAATGGCGTTGATTCCAAGGCGTATTACTCACTTCTGCGAGTACATATTGCCAATCACCTTGCTGATCAAAAACGTAATACATATTTAATGGGCTAAAATACAGTCCACAATATCGCAAATGACACAACATGCTGACCTTGCCAGTAATACGCTTTCCCGTCAGTTGATGAATTTTATCAGTTACCGCTTGGTTAATATCATCAGCACCAGCGATGTAATCTTGACGACGAAACCGAGCAAAATGGAACCATTGGCGTCCAAAACCCGTTACCTTGTCACACAGAGTGTCAATTTCATCAACATCGAGATACACCATAAAGATTGAATAACGAAAACGGTGTAATACCGGTGTAAAACGACGATGACGTACATCGCCACTATAAATACCGCTATGAGTGATGTGCATAATCTTGACCACTATTGAGTGTCGTCTTTAAAA
The DNA here is from genome assembly GCF_900185625.1 of Photobacterium andalusiense. Taxonomy (GTDB): domain Bacteria; phylum Pseudomonadota; class Gammaproteobacteria; order Enterobacterales; family Vibrionaceae; genus Photobacterium; species Photobacterium aquimaris. The sequence continues at coordinate 335,015 of NZ_FYAJ01000002.1, read as the reverse complement.
ATTGATCGCTGTCAGTAACATGATTTGATATTGAAGATACTGAATGACGAATAGGATCGGTATGTGTTATCGCTTCAATAACATCAAGCGCGCTTCTTACACCATCTTCATGAAAACCGTTATACCAATAAGCCCCACAGAACCAGGTGTTATTGATGCCATTAATTAAGTGTCGCTGTTGTTGAGCGTTAATACTGGCGCGATTAAACATTGGGTGCGCATAAGTGAATTTACGTAAAATCTTATTGGAATCGATGTTTTGGGTTTGATTTAAGGTAACGCAAAATGTTTCAGGTGCGTCGATACCTTGTAAAATATTCATGTTATAAGTCAAGGCTGGTAACTGTTGCTGTGAGTCACCATTAATAAGCGGTAAATGGTAATTCCATGCCGCCCACGCTGCTTTGGCATCTGGCAAAATACTTTCATCAGTGTGTAGCACCACTTCGTTATCTTGATATGCCATTGCAGATAACACCTGCTGCTCATCGATACTACTATCAGCCAGTAACGCTAATGCTTGATCACTGTGACATGCAAAAATCACATGATCAAAAACACTCACCGTATCGTTAACAGTAATGTAAACCTGTTCGTTCAAGCGACTGACTTGCTGTACCGGTGAGTTTAATTGAATCAGATTACCTATTTGTAGCTGCATGCGTTTTACATATTCACGAGACCCACCAGGGATCACATACCACTGTGGCCGATTCACAATATCTAGCAGGCCATGATTTAGGAAAAATCGTAAAAAGAAATCTAACGGTATATTACGAATATCTTCTAATGAAGATGACCAGATAGCCGCCCCCATTGGTAAGATGTAATTATCAGTAAAATAATCACTAAGCTGATGCTGGTGTAAAAAATCCCCAAGTGTTTGTTGCTCTATCGCAGCATTAGCTGTTTGTTTTGCCAGTCGATTAAATTTGGTAATTTCATATAAGAAGTGAAAAAACTGGGGCTTAAATAGATTCTTTTTTTGAGCAAATAGCGACGCGACATCATGACCATTATATTCCAACCCGTTATTGTCATTATGAACACTAAAACTCATCTCACTGGCTTGACCTTCAATTTCAAGTTCTTTTAATAACTGCTCAAAATTGGGATAAGTACGATCATTAAATACAATAAATCCAGTATCTATCGCATATTGACCACTGTTAACTTCAACATCGACAGTGGCTGTATGTCCACCAGCATAATCATTGGCTTCAAACACAGTAATATCGTGTTGATGACGTAAATACCAAGCCGAGGTTAACCCGGATATACCTGATCCTATAATGGCTATTTTCATGATGCTTTCCTTGTCATTCGGTAAATAATTGCCTGTTGAGCAGCGACAGGTAATAAGGCAATTGCTTTTAATAATAAGGTGAATTTTTGAGGAAAATGTATTTCTGACTTTTGCGCAATGATCCCGCGGCGTATTCTTTCTGAGGCGTATTCACAACTAACGATCATAGGCATTGGAAAATCGTTTTTATTGGTTAAGGGTGTAGCAACAAACCCAGGACTAACTAAGGTGACGGCTTTTACTTTTTGTTTTAAATCAAGCGCTAAACCATTTGAAAGATATGATACAGCCGCTTTTGAAGCACCGTAGGCTTCTGCGCGAGGCAATGCAGTATAAGCTGCCGATGAACTAATAATCACCAAATGGGTTGCAGCAGTAAAACGATCTTGCATTGCTTCTAAACAATGAAGAATGCCAAAAAAATTGACCCCAAACACACGTTTAAATAAATCACTATCAATCACACCTTCATCGATATATTCACATGTCCCTGCATTTAAAATAATTAGCTCAGGTAACACCTCAAGTTGTGATAACACCTGCTGAGTTTGGTCTGCATCTGTGACATCAAATATCAATGGCGTAATGTTTCCAGCAGCGGTAGGTACAACATCGATAGCTAACTGCTGTAGTCGTTGTTGGTTTTGTCCACAGGCATACACTTGCCACCCCTCGTTGGCATAATCCAGTGCCAATTGCTGACCAATACCCGAACTTGCGCCAGTGATAAGTGCTGTTTTCATTGGCCTAACCTCGTTTTAATGTGTTTGATAACACTACCAATGACAGGCAAGCCTTCGTATAACATCGCACCCAAATCAAAAAAGTCACGATGATAAATGATCCGTTGCTGCTCAATGGTTAGCTGAGTACATCCAACTAATATTCTCTGCCTACCTTGCTGTAATCGTGGATGTGAAAAGGTCATTGTCCATTGTAAAAAAGCGTGGTTGTCTTCAACAACGGCCTGATTAATAACAAATGTACAGCTATTAATATTGTAATATAGCGCCTTGAAATATTGCTGAAGTGCGTCAATACCTACGATATGATGAGCAGGATCTTCAAATACAATATCAGGATGATAGACACTATCGAGCAGTGCTAAATTATGCTTATTTAGCTGGCTATAAACCTCAATGAATGTATTGATAAGCGTATTATTAGTTGTGATCATAATAATATTCCTATAATTGTATTTACTTACACTTGATGTTGACTGTCATGCCATATTTTGGCTTGCTTATAACTGTCAATGGCTAATAACCGCATTTGTTTATGATCAACAATCGGTAATGGGTAATCGACACGACTAAAACCAGACCATAATGAAGGCGCATGAATATATTTATCAGGTACCGATTCAAGTTCTGGTATCCATTGGCGAATAAACTCACCATCAGCATCAAACCGCTCACTTTGAGTGGTCGGGTTAAAAATACGAAAATACGGTTGCGCATCAGTCCCGGTCGATGCCGCCCATTGCCAACCACCATTATTGGATGCTAATTCACCATCAATAAGCTGCTGCATAAACCACTGCTCACCGATACGCCAATCACATAGCATGTCTTTTACTAAAAAACTGGCACTGATCATCCTTAAACGATTGTGCATCCACCCCGTTGCCGCAAGTTGGCGCATCGCTGCATCGACAATCGGATAACCGGTTTGTCCTTGCTGCCACGCTCGTACGTGGTCACTGTTTTCTAACCACTGAATATTATGGGTATATAACTGAAATGGCTGGTGTTTACTTAAACGATCACAATCATCAAGTAAATGGTTATAAAACTCACGCCATACCACTTCACTGAGCCATACAAAAGCGCCGTTGTGGCTATTTATTTCGACACACTGCGGCTGTGTTTCAATTAAAGCCGCTAAACACTGGCGCGCAGATAATGCGCCGATAGCTAAATAAGGAGAAAGGCAACTGGTGCCATCGATAGCAGGAAAATCTCGTTGTTGCTGATAATATTCCGCTTTAGTTTCACAAAACATTTGCAGCCGTTGTTGAATAGCTTGTTCATCAACGGGCCATAATAGGCTGTCTTGTTTACTGTAGTTAAAGGGTTTAAAAGAAGCGTTATCGTCAAGATTATCGTTGATTAAATTCAAGCAATGCTGACTAAACATTACCTTGTCACTATTTGTAGTCGGTTGATAATTATGCTGTAAAAACTGTTTTAGCCATGCAGTACGAAATGGCGTAAATACTTTGTACATTTGTTGTTGTAGCGTTACTACTTGACCTGGCGGTACAACACAATAATCATCACTACAATGCCAATATTTATTGTGGGTAATTAATGCTTGCTCAACAGCGATATCACGTTGTTTTTCATTCCATCCATGCTGACGATTGCAATAAACTGCGCTAATTTTATGCTGCTGACACAACTGTATAATAGTCTCAGGTACGGTAGAAAAATCGTCACACTCAAGCACTAACAAAGGAATATTAATATCGTTAAGCTGTTGTTTAACAACTTTTAATCGTCGTTCGATAAGATCAACTTGTCGACCTGAAATATGATGCTGATACCACTGCATAGGCGTTGATATATAAATCGCAATCACAGGTAAACCCGATCCGATAGCGCAATTTAAGGCTGTATTATCACTACTGCGTAAATCAGCTCGTAACCATAACAGCGCATGGTTTGTTGATTGAGGCTCAGAATTCATCATTATCCCCTTATTAATACGACTTTAACGCGCTTTAAACTTACTTGGTTACTGCCCATGAATAGTTTTAATACTGCCGACAAAATGTAATTTCACTCCCGTTTCTTGAGTGATCATTTCAATATCTGCTAATTGACGGCGACTTAATTTTGTCTCGCCTACTACTACTAAATGCTGAATGCCACGCTCACGAACAAACGCTGAAATGCCGGTTAAGCGACCCGATAGATTGTCTATAATAGTGACACCGTCACCTTTATAGCACCAAGCTAGTGCGTGTTGCCAAATGTGATGATTATTGTGTTTATCAAAACTAAGTAATAAACAATTGAGTTTTTTTTCATTATTAATTTTAGCTATAACACTTATAAAACATATAGTTAGCGTTGTTGACCATAGACTTTTTTGAATAGCAGATAACGGATTGTCTTGGTGCTCAATAACAAGATTAACTTCGGCTAATAAACGTTGTTGGATCACCTTATAAGGGTAAATTTTCAATGCTTCATTAATCAATCGCTCTAATTTAAACCCATTAAGATCATGGATTGCCGTCAGTATTTCAGCGGTAATATCCAAGGCTTCTTGTGGCTCTAAGGTTGGATCACAATTACCGACTAATAATGGTTTCACCTTACCAATAGATACACCTTTAGATAACCAATCGAGAATTAATTGAATTTTGGCAATATCTGCTTGAGTATATAAACGGTGACCTTTAGGTGTTCGTTGCGGCACTAATAATCCATAACGACGCTGCCACGCTCTTAATGTTACTGAGTTAACCCCAGTAATTTCAGATACCTCACTGATTGCAAACAATTGATTTTCAGTAAGATGACTCATAAAACCCCTTTAGCATTAATGATTAAACATCTATAGTAACTAATGTTTTTATAACGAGTAACGTAACTTGAGACTTTCTGGATAAAGCTCTAGATAGGTTTGATCGGCTAAATAACTATCTGGATGTACTTTTAAATGGTGATTAATCAAGGTTAATGGCGCTATTAACGGTAAATTTCCTTCGCGATAACGCATAATCACATCACGCAGTTCCGCTTTTTGTGATTTGTCTAAATCCCGCTTAAAGTAGCCCTGAATATGCATTAATACGTTGGTATTATTTTTGCGGCTAGCTCTGTTCTTCAATGCATCCATAAATGACTGACGGTATTCAATAAAGAATGCATCCAAATCATCCCATTGATGAATATCAGAAACAAAACGGCCTAAGTCACGATAAGCTTGCTGATCATGCGCCATCAGACATAATTTATAACGCGAGTGAAATTTGATAATACTGTCACGGCTTACGCCATCAGCTACCGAGCGATATAAATCATCTAATGCGTAAATACGGAAAATAAAATTCTCGCGTAATACTGGATCTTGTAGGCGGCCATCTTCTTCAATCGGTAGCCATGGCATTTTATCCATTAACCGTTGAGTAAAAATACCGACAGAGCCCCCTGGTACTGAATTACCATTGTCTAAGTATAATTTAACCCGTTCCATGCCACAGCTTGGCGACTTAGCACACACAATATATCCACGCAGATTCTCGAAGCTCGGTAATTGATTATCAGTAAATGCGATCATTTTATCTGTGTAATCAATACTATTATCTTTACTATCAACAAGACGAACATCAATGGTGTTATCAAGTAAACGAATAACTGGACGCGGTATCGTCATTCCAATACCGACTTCAGGACATACAGGTTTGAAGTCAAAATGTTCGCTTAATTCTTCATCAGCAAAACGATTTCGTTTATGACCACCATCAAAGCGAACTTTCTGACCTAAAACACAAGCGCTGATACCTACTGGAATCCCCATATTGCCTCCAAATCACACTCTAAAGTTGTACAGTTGTTAAATGTTGTACAATAAATGTAGCGAAGATATTTAAGTTGTACAACTTTTTTTTTTGTACAATCCAATAATGGGTTTATCAATAAAGATAAGCACAAACCATAGCCATAAAAAAAGCGACCATGATGGTCGCTTTAAAGATGTTCAATAATGATTGTGGTTACAAGGTTGCCCTTATGCCCAACGCTCTGCTTGCCACTCTGCTTGCTGTTCTTCGTTTAAGAATGTCCACGCCACAACACGCGAGATTTTCTGCCCTTGTGACATTTCAATGGTTTTCACTTGGAATGCGCTGACTTTTTCAAGCTGCTTGTAAATAACACCAAGGTTTTCTTTCTTAGAAACCAGTGTTGTAAACCAGAAACACTGTGTCGCTTTGGTTGCACTTTGGTTGATCATTTTTTTGATAAAACCAACTTCGCCACCCGTACACCACAACTCGGCTCTCTGACCACCAAAGTTAAGCACTGGCGTTGTAGATTCTGATTTGGCATTAAATGCCGAAAGCTTATTACTACGACCATGTGCTTGGCGCTTTTTGTTTGAGTTAGAAGCAAGGTTACGCACTTTACGTTCTGAGCCTGCCATTGCTTCCGCTTCTGAGCCATGGAATGGTGGATTACACATAGTGAAATCAAACACTTCTTCTTCATTGATCATATCCGTAAAGATATTATCAACATTATTTTGCAGACGAATCTGAATCGCACCCTTTAAGCGAGGGTTATTTGCCGCAATAAATTTCGCCGATTTAACCGCTAATTTATCAATTTCAGATCCAACAAACTGCCAGCCGTAAACACGATGACCAATGATCGGATAAACACAGTTAGCGCCAATACCGATATCTAAACCACGAACACCTTTACCTTGTGGAACAGCACCACCATTAGATTGTGCTAATAAATCGGCAATGTAATGAATGTAATCAGCACGGCCAGGGATTGGTGGACACAAAAAGCCCGCTGGAATATCCCAGTAATCAACTTGATAAAAATGCTTTAGCAGCGCTTTATTTAAGGTTTTTACTGCGAGCGGATCAGAGAAGTTTACGGAAAGATCACCATAAGCATTTTCACTAACGTATTGTGCCAACTCAGGTGTTGATTGGGTTAGTGTCGCAAAATCATAACGCGCACGGTGTGGGTTACGTGGATGTAGGCCTTGTTTAGGCTGTGCGGCTTTCTTTTGGGTCATCTTTGCTACTCGCAGGAATCAAATACAATTGAGCGCAGCATTGTACATGCTAAACCTAGATAACCTTAGCACCTTAATAGTCAAATGCACAATAAACACACAATTGGCATCAAAAACTGATCTCTTAGTTTTAAAAACTTGCCACATCATCCAATAAACAGCTCATTGTAATATCTATTTTTGTTAAAGATACACTTATACTTAAATATTAATCTATCTCATTTGGAGTGATATTATGCCAATTAACTCCCTATCGTCTGCGCCTTATCTAGCACGTTATTGTTGGTTATTATCTATTATCGCTATATGGGTGTTGATCGCATCTTATTCCGTAAATACCCATGCTGAGGCTAACATCAGCAATAAAACACTGCGCGTCGGCACCTATTCTTGCCCTCCTTTTGTGATGATTGATAATGAAAATAACTATCAAGGCTTAAGCTTTTTACTGTGGAATAATATTGCGACCAATCTTAACCTTAATTATTCGGTTCAAGTACTACCTCTTAAAGATCTACTGAATGGTGTTGCTAATGGCAGCCTTGATATTGGCTTATCTTGTATATCTATCACCCCCGAACGCGAAGAAATATTGGATTTTTCACATTCTTTTTACGAGACCAATCTAGCCATCGCAGTTAAACAAAAAAGCCATTGGCAGACGTTTAGCAGTATTATTTTCAATAAAAAACTGTTGCAGATCCTAGCCATTATATTGATAACTGCAGCGACGGTTGGTGGTATTTATTATCTACTTGAGCACCGTGTTAACCGTAAACTTTATTCAATGAAATCACCGCTAGCTCGATTAGTTGAAGGATTTATCTTAGGGCTATTATTTATCACCAAAGGCCCGTTTAATTATTATGAATTTAAAACCTTAACCGGACGAGTGATCACGGTATTATTAGCGGTTGTTACGACTTTATTTATTGCCAGTATTACTGCAGTTCTAGCAAGCTCATTCACTTTAGGTCTGATTAATAGCGATATAAAAAGCCCCAATGATTTAGATAATGTGATCACCGGTGCCAAGCAATCATCGACTGCCTCAAATTTTTTAACTAACCACAGCATTAGTCATAAAACTTACCCAACAGTTACAGCAATGCTGGTAGCTTTGAATAACGGAGAAATCAATGCACTAGTTGATGATGATGCTATTTTAAGATATCAAATTAAAATGGCGAAAAGTCAAGGGAATTATCAAAGATTACAAGTACTTCCATATCAATTTGAAAAACAAAATTACGGTATCGTACTGGGAGAAAATAGTCCTTATGATGAAATTATTAATCGTGAATTATTACAATTTCGTAAAAGTAATCAATGGAAAAAGGCACTGACGGAATATTTCAAAATAAAATAAAGGAGCCTCTAATGTGCTCCTTGAAGAAGATATTAAATACCCACTAACGTAATTTAAACAGTCGTCCAAGCTGACTTAACGTTGACGGATGATAAGACCAACAATGATCAAATAGCTCTAATAACTCAGGATTACCATATTTTGATAAATTGACAGCATGAAAACGGTTTTTTTGCTGTTTTAGCTTCTGTACACGTGACTGCATCGCGTCTGGCTGACTCGGCGCAATAAAATCGGATAACACAACAAGATCGGCATTTTTGTATTTCCCAGCAGCCATAAGATCGATTGATTGATCCAATACTGGTCCTAAATCAGTTCCACCATGAAATGAGTATGACAAAAAGTTAACCACTTCATGTAGCCCATCTTGTTTAGTTAATTCATAGGTGATTTGTTGGGTTGAGAACATGATCACAAAACAATCACGCTCTTCAACTAGCGCTATTTGCATTAAGCCATACGCGAGTGCTTTAGCACAATTTTCAGGAAAACCAGACATTGAACCGGAAGCATCAATACAAACAATAAACGGCCCCTTTGGCTGATCAACTTGTTTGGTTTGGCGTTGAAAAGCTTTTACCTTGCGTAATTTTCGCTGTGTTCCTTGCATGCGATAATTCATTAACCGCTTATCGGCTAAGTGTTTATAAAAAATTACTTCAAGTTCAGGATATGCTAAAAACATCGCTTCATTAGGTAATAATTTCGTCAGATCATCACTTTCATGGATGCCGACAATATCATCAGTGACATTGTCACTAATTTCTTCCACCAGCTTCATTTGTTCGGCTTTTACACGCTCTTTATTAGGATCATCAACTTCATTTGCCATTCGACCTAGTTTTTCAGCGATATCTTGCAGACCATTATTCTTTTTTAAGAACGCTGCAATTTTTTTCATGACATCAACATCTGTTTTAGTCAATTTCGCTTGTGCCATGTCCCATAAACGCCCCGCTTTACTAGCGTCACCAGCATCCGTCACTGCCGCCATTTTTTTCATGGTTTCAATACGCTGATAGAGATCTTGCAACAATTTATCTTTTTGCTCTTCTACTTCAGATTCTTGAGCTTCACGCAGAGCATGGGCAAGGTAGTCATACCATTTATCACAAAAGAAGCGTTGAAACATAGGATTATGTTGATTGTGTTCTTTTGCAAATAAGCTTTTAGCTTTGAAATAAAATGCCGATTGCCCTTCTAATCGCTTAACAATTTGCTCAGAATGAGCAATAAAGTATTCTTGATTCCAAGTGCAAACCTGTTGGTAAAAATTGATCTCATCGCTAAATTGTTCAACAACCGTTCCTTTAGCGGTCTTTTTTAGCATTTGACCACGCCATTTCATGATTTGATTCTTCATGGCGGTTTTCACTCCAGGACTCGCTTCAGCAGCCATTAACAATTGTGGCCGTACCATGACTTCATGTACAGCCGAATCAATAACACCCGACTCTGCAAGCATCAAAGCAAAATTTAACCCTTCAGATACTGGCATAGGCATCTATCCTTACTGTCTTTTTCATTATCTATAGCAATGTTGCTTACTATCTCAATCACTGTTGCGAAAAATATTCATCCATGTGAGTAATTCTAAAAGCACTTTTTTCAGCGACGAGTTTGACTTCTGCGACCTCTTCAACACAATCACTCAAACTTTGCTCGATCATTGCAGGAAAATCACCACTTATAAAATTATGTGGTAATGCGCCATGAAACGACGTTCGTGCTTTAATAATATTATGTTCAGACTCGGTAATTTTCGCCATTGCCTGATCAACATCTTGTTGCCACTGTTGCTGTTGTGAGGCCTTTAAGCCTTTATTTCCAGTCACACCCACAAGCACTGGTCGATTGGCAATATCTTTGATCACTAATCGATTTTCAGCATCTATTTCAAACTGTAGTCGACATAGATGAGTATTTTTATTTACGAAGCCATAAATATCACATTTTCCAGTACGAATTTTTTTATCAAACTCATCGCCATCAATATAAACCCAGCGGCTATCACCGAGTTCTTGTTCTGACACCGAAGTATTTTGCTGCAACATAACGAGTTTGATCATGCGTGGATTATTATTAATATTGAACCGCGTTGCTGTGGCAAAATTATATTTAAACCACTCTTTACGCATCGTGCTCTCACGCGTAAAAGTTAACGCAAGCTGAGTGCATATATCTTGATTAATAGCCTCAATCAACACCAAAGTTTGTTTGGCATCAGCAACGGCATCTTTCTGATTAAACGCATATTTGGTCGCAAATTCTTGCATAATAGTAACAATAACATTGCGTGATTCAGGGCTGTGCCATAAACAATCTTGCAGTAGTAGTAAATCAAGTGGATTGATTTGATCTCGACCATTAAAGAATGCACTTGCTTTCAATAATCGTACGGACTTTTTCCAGCGTCGATCTGAAATATACAACTCGCTCTCAGTTGCATGTTCAGTGATTTCACCTGAACGTGCTTCTATCATTGACTTTAACTGATAAATTTTTTCAAAAAGGGTGTCAGTTAGAGTGACATCTTCAATATGTTGTTGCCAGTTTTGATACTCATCATCTTTGATGGTTAATGCAGGATCAATCGTTGTTAACCCACTACCATCCCCCATTAGCATTGACTTAAAATTGTTTTTTTCTTGAATCCGATTAACAAAAACTCGCACTAACATACGATCATACAATGCATCTAAACCGCTATCTGCATCAGGTAGTTCATTGGATGCAGTAATGAGTAACCGCATCGGTATTGGCAAAATATTCTGACCATTTTTAAATGTACGTTCATTGACGACAGTTAATAGCGTATTCAGAATGGCTGGACCTGCTTTCCAAATTTCATCAAGAAAAACCACTTGAGCAGTTGGTAAATAACCATCAATTAAACGGACATATTTACCATTGTCTTTTAGTTCTTGAATAGACAATGGGCCAAACACTTCTTCTGGGGTTGAAAAGCGAGTCATTAAGTAATCAAAGAATTTACTGTCATCAAAAGCTTGAATTAATCGCTTAGCAATTAAACTTTTAGCAATACCTGGAGGACCTAACAAAAAAACACTTTCCCCTGCGAGGGCGGCTAATAAGCATAACTTAATTGTTTCTTCACGTTCATAAACGCCATTAGAAAGCCCACTAATCAGTTTTTGAATACGTTCTGATAAAATAGCTTTATTCGGTGCTGCTGTTGCGACTGTAAGCATATATCCAACCTTGAATTCTTTTCCTACCCTATATTGGTGTCTCGCATACTACTTGTGATATGTAAAGTCACACCAATACGTTACTGCTTTGTTACAGTTATAGCATGATTTTATATCTGATACATCTTATACACTTATTTAATAATAAGGATTAATTGAAGGTTGATAAATAAAATAGTAACAGCTCTACAAATATAGCTGACATAAATGCAGTGAAAGCGAATAATAAAACAAATCAAACAGTTGTAAGTCAGTCTAAGATTATATAGCTCTTTTAAGACTCGGTTTCGCATAGATTAACGCGTTATTAAGTTCATAAAATCATGGTTTAAGTTTCACATTAACGTCATATAAGCGTAATAACATATTTGCTTATCATTAAAATTAATGGAGTAAATAAATGCTAACCAAGGCAACTACTTTATGCGTGCTCTGCACAACACTCGCATTTAGCGCTCAAGCTAACGATACCGTCACTGTTGCCGGTTCAACTTCTGTCAGCCATGTTATGGATATTCTTGCTGAACATTATTCAGTTAAACATCCTGATACTAAGATCAATGTGCAAGGGATAAGCTCATCGGCAGGGATTGTTGCTCTGCAAACAGGTACTGCTGACATTGGCATGAGTTCACGTATTATAAATTCAACGGAGCTTGATCAAAATTATACGATCACCCCTATCGCTCATGACGGTATTGCACTGGTGGTAAACCCAAATAATCCTGTTAATAATATTACTCGTCTAGAAGTGGATAATATTTATCATGGGGTCACTAAAAACTGGCAACAGGTAGGAGGAAATAATAATCCAATAGCGGTTGTTAGCCGTGAAAATGCATCAGGCTCACGTTTCTCATTTGAACACTTTATGAAACTGACCAAAGATATAGCGGGTTTTACGGTATCAGACATTAACCCTGAAGTTTTAGTCGTAAGCACTAATGGCATGGTTAAAAGTTTAATTGCTCGCAATCAACAAGCCATTGGCTATTTATCTTTTGGCTCTGTTGATAGTTCAATAAAGCCGTTATCTTATAATGGTGTATCTCCAAGTATTAAAAATATTCGTTCTGGTGAGTATAAAATGGCACGTCCATTTTTGATTATGTATAAGAAGCAAGGTTTATCAGCTAACACTAAACAATTTATCCAATTTTTAAACTCTGATGACGCCAAGAAAATCATTAACGATAATGGCTATATTGCCGAGCAATCTTAATCACGGTGTATCTACAGAGTGACAGCCACTCGTGATAAGTAGTACGTTTTAACAGAAAAGATAAAAAGGCTTTTAGTTAGTAAATCTCACTAAAAGCCTAAGTTGTTTAATTATTGATTATTTAACTACCGGATAGTTTTCGTTGGCGCCCCATTCTGTCCATGAACCATCGTAGACTGTGACGTTGTCACGCCCAACTTGCTGTGCTGCAAGTGCTAAAATACAAGCCGTTACACCTGAACCACAACTAAAGATCAACCGTTGCTGATCATTACTTAATGCATCAAACTGTTGTTTTAATTGCTCTGTCGCTAGAAAATGACCATTAACCAATAAATTGCCAAACGGTAAATTTTTAGCGTTTGGCATATGGCCACTACGTATTCCTGCTCGCGGCTCTTTTACTGTAGCTAAAAAGCGAGCACTTGGACGTGCATCGATAATTTGAATCTGTTTATCATCCAGTTTTTGACACAATGTATCAGCATCAATCACCCAATTAGGACAAAATTTAGCACAAAAATCACCGCGTTCAATTGCAGCAGGTTCACCGGTTTGTGTCGCATAACCTGCCGCTAACCATGCAGGTAAACCACCATCAAGTACTGATACGTTATCATGTCCCATTGCTTTAAACATCCACCAGCCACGTGGCGCTGAAAACATGCCCTGACTATCATAAATCACGACATGACTACTATTATTAACGCCTAATTTTGCAACTTCAGCCGTGAATAAATCTGCTGGTGGCAACATATGTGGTAAATCCGTATTTGGCGCCGCTATTTGGTGATTAAAATCAAAAAAACGTGCTGTTGGAATACGAACATCAATAAACTCTTGCTTAGGATCACGAGGAACATCAGGCATAAAAGCACTGGCATCCAACACCACAATTGATGCCGCTAACACAGCATCAGATAATTGTTGATTGAGCCATGAGGCAGAAACGATATTATTAGCAGGCGATATCATGAAACAGTCCTTAGGATTAATCCGCAGTCATAATCATTAAATTAGGCCACAATACCTGCCAATTTTTGTCTTGAATACGCTGTTGATAAACGGCAGGTCTTGGGTAATGTGGATTGATGCTAACATGTAATGACCAGTTATGCTCTAACCCAAAGGCTGCAGTAAAAACTAAGCTATTATCTGCTGTTAAACGAACCCCAACACAGGTTGGTATTTCAACCCAGCGTGAAATAGCGTCGGCACTACTTTGGTAAGCTTGATGCTGATGCTTAATGTGCATTCGCGCTTGGTTTTTCACTTCCCAATTTAAATGCGGTAATTGCTGTTGTAACAATGCCGCATAATGCGCTTCAGTCGCTGATGAACAATCATCACGATCAAAATAGACCACATCAATATCATTTAAAGGTGTCATCGGTAGATCATGTAGATGATCCCAGATGGCATTACGGACAAACCCTGCGGCAATAAACCAATCCGGTAAATTAAGCTCACGTACTGCCCGTAAACATGCCATTCTAATTGAATCTCTCTCGATGACAGCTGCTGTCTCAAAAACTAAATCGGTCATCGTATTTCAATCTCTTATGGTTAACAGCACACTACAATGGATTAACTTGCTGAATTAATACCGACATACCTGCGTCAGTTAAATCATTCGTGGTTGCCATCTGCATAATTTCATCAGCACTATAACGTCGACCATCATAAACAACCACAATGCTAGTATCACCGTTTTGCAAGAAATGGGTTTCACCATATGGCGTATAACGCGTCGCACCAATACTGATCACCGCTTGTGTTGGATACTGGCTTTGCTGTAGAAGTTGAGCAATGTTTTCTGTTGGGCCAACATCTTGTTGATGATTCATGCGCTCAACAATCCAATCTAATAGTGTATTATGAAAATAACTGTAACCAACTACTGCACTGTCTTCACCATAACGATGAATATCACCATCACGGTAATGAAAACTCGCAATCCGATAATGGTCTAAAATACCGCCTTCAGCAAAGTGATCGATAGCAATAAGATTGTCACTAATACCTTTACTATTGATACCCCAATTTTTCTTTTCACTGATCTTTTTGGCATGAGGTTTACGAATAGAACAATCGTTATAAGCACTAAAATAACGCGGCACTAACGCAGCGACAGTTTGGGTTACACCATCGACATCAAGGTTGTATACCACATCACAAATTAGTGCGACTTCAGGCTCAATTTGCAGATTATCGGCATCATTTGGTGGTGTAATAATAGTTGACGATAACGGATAAACGGCTAATTGCCCACATTCAAGATTGGGTAAATAAAAAGGGAAAATAGCTTTGGGTTGGATAGCTTCTTTAACTTCAACAGTAATAAAATCTGCAGCTTCACCTGCTTGTTCCAAGTGCCCTGCAAAATTACCTGCAACACCAAAACCAATATATTGATTAAACACAATTTATCCCTAAATACTCATAAAAATATAGGTCGCTATGATAACCATTAATATGATTACTTTCCGTTATCGAGTTAACAATTATTGGCTGCCATCACATAACATTCTTATTTTTGATTCAAGCCTGATCACAATTTAGCCATACGATAACTACCCTTAAAATAACAGTAGTAATAAGGGATTATCATGCCGTTATTTTATTTAAAGCGTACAATGCGTCATTTACTATTATTACTTATCATTGCAGCTAGCTATATTTCACAGCATGCTAATGCAGCTCAAGCAACTCCTAAAGCAATAAATAGTAATCCAGCCTCTCTTTACGCACCATTATTATTACCTTGGCAAGCAGCATTAACCTCATCAAATATAACCGATGTCTATTGCGGCGCTGTTATCATTAGTGACCACTGGCTAATAACGGCTGCACACTGTAATAATAATAATTATATTCATCATGTGATCGCTGGCGTGTCATCTATTCCACAGTTCGGCTCTCAGCCACTCTCTGAACACTATAAATTCAATATTACTCATCGAGTTAGCCACCCTAATTATGATGAGACCATTTTTGCTAATGATATTGCGTTAATTCGTGTTGATCGTTCATTACTCACTGTAGCAAAACCAATACTTATCACCTCACTTGTTGAACAACAAACAGCTGACAGTATTTTTGCTAATCAATGGGTAACGCATCAAAACTCAAAAGCAAACCTTATTACTTCAGGTTGGGGAAAAACCAATATAGCTTCAACATTGAGTTATCCGACACAATTACAACTTATTACATTAGCTGGTGTGCCTGATGATCATTGTCGTGGTTTACGTACTGATAATTCCAAGATTATTTGTGCAGATTCCAACATTGATGGCTTAATTAAAGATGTTTGTAGTGGTGATTCTGGTGGGCCTTTAATTTGGCAGAATTCGCAAAAAAAAGCGGATAATGATTTTGGGCTACGTGTGATTGGCATCACTAGCAATGGTGCACAATGTCAAGATCGTTTAAATGATCCCACTCGCCAATACCAACATCTTCCAGGTCAATATACGGAATTAGCCCCTCTAAGATCATGGTTAGAGTCTTATATTAAACAATATGATCAATTAACTGATTTTTCGCTTTCCATACACAATTCTGCCCCTAATTACAATCAAGATCCATTTATAGTTGCTGACGACTACCCTCAAGATTACCAATTAGTAAAAACACATTCATCATCAGCAGGAAGTATACCGTTAAATATTTTTATTATACTTACAGCGACTGCTTTATTTCGAAAAAGAATTAACAATGGTAATAAATAACGGTTAACACGCTATTTTTGGATAATAAAAAATACAATATTGCCATCAAGCAGTATTACGTAATAATAGAGAAATATTGATACTTATAATGGATATTATAAAATGGATTTCTTCCCAGTATTTCTAAAAGTAAATCATAAACAAATTATCGTTATTGGTGGTGGTGAAGTTGCCTGTCGAAAAGTGGACTTATTATTAAAAGCACATGCTAACGTTACGGTGGTATCACCGCAACTGCACCCTCACTTACAAACGCTACTTGAACAACAGCTAATTGTGCACATTAATCAGCCTTATCAATCTTCACAATTAGTCGGGGCTGATCAAGTTTGGGCAACAACAGACTCATCGACACTTAATCACCAAATTTATAATGATGCCAATGCATTAAAAATTTGGACCAATGTGGTTGATGACCCTGAATTTTGTGATTTCATTACACCTTCAATGGTCGATCGCACTCCAATTCAAGTAGCGATATCAAGTGGTGGAGCTTCTCCGGTTTTAGTGCGCTATTTACGAGAACGCTTAGAAACCTATTTACCACAAAACTTAAGTTTATTGGCGACCTTCTCAGGCAAACAACGTCAACGTATTAAGCAGCATTTCAGCACAGTAGATGAAAGACGCAAGTTTTGGGAACAATTTTTTCGTTTAAGTGCTGTAGAACATGCACGAACAGATGAAGCATTAGAGACCGCTTTTCAGCAATTATTAACCGAAAAAAATAATCACAGTAGTGGCAATGTTTATTTAATTGAAACTGGTCATGATCCCGAATTATTGAGCCTTAAAGCCCTACGCTTAATGCAGCAGTCAGAACATGTATTATACCATAATGATGTCGCAGAGGTGTTTGTAGATTTATGCCGACGAGATGCTGATCGTGAACGATGTGATTATAACAATGTTCAAACACTTACAGATAAATTGGTGCAACAAGGTGTTCGTGTATGCGTATTAGCAACCAAAGATAATCATCGTCCAGCAATTAAAAATTATTGTATGCATCATAAAGGCATTTTCGTGCCTATTTTAGGTTAAGTTAACCCCTATTTGAAACAAAAGCTTTATATCAAAGCTTTAAACAAAAACGCAGAACAAAAGCTCTGCGTTTTTATTATCACTATTTACTAAGTACGACTTTATTCATAATGCGGTGACATTTTTGCATGTAACCAAATGCCTGTTGTTTTCATTAAATAACCAAAGATCACACCAACAATAAGCGACGGAATAACTAACTGCCAATTTCCTGCTGCTGCAAATGTGGCACATGAGCCAATAAATGTACCTGGAATAAAGCTCAACCAACGTTTTTTAGCTTGAGCACACATCATAAATGCAACTAAAGCCGTGATAATATAACCAACAATCTCCAAATTAATGATTGAAGATAATTTAATAATTACCATAGCCCAAAATACACCACTAAGGTTAGTTGCAATACTTAACCCAACCCCTTTGATGCCATCACGTTGTAAAGCAAAATATGTTGTACATCCTAAAAAGCCGCCCCAACTAAGCAAACCAAGAGAAACAGCAACCCAACCCCAAATTCCAGAAAGGATACCTGTTGTTAAGGCGATAGCGATAAGCAAAGACATTATTGATCCCACGTCAATTTTTTAACAATGCGTAGTCTATAGGAAGCTTCATCGCACTTAAAACGATTTAGATCACATATGGATAAATAAACTTACGTTCTGTTACCTTTTTTTCGCGACAAGTCTCACGTGATTGTTTACCGCTAATGCGGCACAAACAAAATAAAATAGAGATTAGAAATTGCGGTTACTGCAAACTGTGATAATTTATTCGCTCTATTTGTTTGCCGGAGTACCTTCATGGGACCTTTAATGCTTGATGTTTCAAGCTATGAACTTGATGCAGAAGAACGTGAAATTATTCAACACCCTACAGTGGGTGGCATTATTTTCTTTGCCCGTAACTATGATAATCGCGATCAACTTCGAGCACTGATAAAAGATATTCGCCAAACAGCAAAACGTCCACTGATTATTGGTGTCGATCAAGAAGGTGGCCGCGTTCAGCGTTTCAGGGAACAATTTACTTTACTCCCTCCTGCACGCGCATTTGCTGAATCTGACAATGGATTAGCATTAGCTACCACTGGCGGATGGTTAATGGCCGCTGAATTATTAGCCATGGATATTGATATTAGCTTTGCACCAGTTTTAGATTTAGGCTTTGATTGTAAAGCAATTGGTGATCGTGCTTTTTCAAATAACCCAGCTGATATTATTCGTTATGCGTCAGCCTTTATTGATGGAATGGCAACAGCTGGTATGGCAGCTACAGGTAAACATTTCCCTGGCCATGGTGGTGTTATTGCCGACTCACACCTAGAAACACCTTACGATTCACGCGACAATATTAAGCAACATGATATGTCTGTATTTAGCCATTTAATCAGTAACAATAAACTACAAGGGATTATGCCAGCCCATGTCGTGTTTGATGCTTATGATGAACGCCCAGCAAGTGGTTCTGAATATTGGCTTAAACAAGTTCTTCGACAAGATCTCGGCTTTAATGGTGTTATCTTTTCTGATGATCTTAATATGAAAGGAGCTGATGTATTAGGCAACTATAGTGAACGCGCTATTGCCGCTCAGCAATCTGGTTGTGATATGGTGATGTTATGTAATAACCGCGAAGGTGCTGTACAAGCTCTCGATGGCCTACCACAAACACAAGTTCCTATTCTTAATAGTTTATTAAAACAACCAACCGCTGAGTTTAGCGCACTAATGCAAACTCGCGAGTGGAAACATGCACAACAAGCTATTTCAGTTTTAGTTGATAAATGGCATAACAAAAATAACTAATTAGCTACGTTTACAACAACACCTTATGTGTTATTTTTTTGCACATAAGGTGTTGTTAAACATTACTTTTGGTCTTGTTTAAAATAACGACTAAATTGCTCAAATTTGAGCGGCTCTGAAAAATAAAAACCTTGCTGTAAATAGACGCCATGTTGTAATAAGTAATCGGATTGTTGCTTTGTTTCAACCCCTTCCGCAATCATCTCCATACCAGCCTTTTTACCAAAAGCAATGATTGAATCTAGTACAAATAATTTATGGTCATGCGTACCAATCATATCAACAAACATCTTATCGATTTTCAAACTTTGTAAATTTAAATTTTGTATATAACTAAAACTTCCATAGCCCGTACCAGCATCATCTAATTTAACATTGATACCTTGCGCTTTTAAATAATCAATCACGCTTGCTGCTTTATCTATATCAGTAAAAGACATTCTTTCTGTAATTTCGAATGCAATTTGTTTTGGTAAAATAGAAGATTTAATAATTAAATCTACAACCTTTCGCATATGCTGTTTATCTTCTAATTGTTCAGGAACTAAATTAATACTAATAATAGCCGAACTATTCTTCCAATTTAATGAACTTAATTGTATTAATGTTTTCTCAAGTAAAACATCAGTAATATCTATAATTAAGCCACTTTTTTCTGCATAAGGTATAAAGTCATCAGGTGATATTAATTCTTTTTTATTAAACCACCATCTTACTAATACTTCACAGCCATACATTCTATTACTATTAACATTTACAATAGGTTGGAAGTAAGGAATAAACTCTTTGCGTGTTATTCCTTTTTCTATTAACGAATGCAATGATAACTTTCTTTTAATATAAAAATTCAGTAATAAAAAAACAATAAAACCTAACACGCCACCAATAAAGAATAGCAATGGTTTCAAATCCATTGAAATAATCGATAGTAGTTTAGGGTCAACATAATTACTTAATACTAAACCATTACTAAATACTTCAGTTGTTATTGGTGGTGATTTTAATAAACTCTTTGCATCATTATATGAATATGTTTTTTTATTTGTATTATCAGCTGTTGAGATAACACTCAAAATACAATTATCACAATACTTATTTCGTATAACATCTGAAATAATCGGCTCAAAATGGATAATGACTTGGCCTCGTTCACCTTTCCATATCAATGAGAGTATAGATTGCTCATTTGTATTATTAAGAGTACTCCATAATGAAAGATTCTTATCCAGCCTTTTTATAAACACTGACATTGAATTAAATTCAGTTTTATTACTATCAAAGCTTGAACAATGTTGATTATCATTCGTTTCAATATCAATCTTTCTAATATAATAATTATTATACGCTAGTTTTTCTATGTACTTTTGATCACGACTTCCACAGTCAAAACTAATATTTTTAACGATTGGTTTTATAAAAGATTGGTAATCTCCTATCGTCGTAGTGTAATTATCAATGAGATCACTGGATATTGTATTCAGCGTAGAAGATAATTGTACTTTCGCAAAATAATGAGAAAATAACGAAAAACACATTGCCATAATAATAACAATTATAATAGCAACCAAGCTCATCGTTGTAGAGTACTTAGCTATTAACTGTGTTTTAAGCCATGATTTCACTTTATATATTGCTCTCATTATATTTATAATATTAATCTTCTATTGACATTTTCTTATGATAGATAGAATGTTAACTGAAATATTTAATTTCAACAATAATAATATTCATAAGTTTCAAAGACAAACAAAAGAAAACTCATCAATTAATTTAATATAATGATATTTGTACATTATTAATACATAAAAGTACCCTTCGGTACTTTTATTATATCATTCAGTAATAATAACTATAATACTTAATTATATAACTAAGACTATAAACTATCTTTTGAATAATCAACGGACTTCGAGCATTTCTTCTTCTCTTTCAAGATAATATAAAACGCACCTACAATAAATGCTATAGTAAGTATAATCTCCATAATTAACCTTTATATCTATAATAACAAATATTAACTAAATAATTTCAGATAATAAGTAATTGTAATTTGACTGTATTGCCATCCAAATTCACTATCAATTTACACGATTGTACTGGCAATGACTCAATTAAGTTATAAAGTTGTGATAATTCGCGGTTAAAATTTAGGATAAACACAAAATATTGCACAAAAAATAGACTACAACCACCGTTCTTGTGCTGTAAAGCTCACAGACAGCCATGTTTCACCTAACTCATCAGAGAGTCGATCCCATAGTTGCTGACGAATATAATCTTGTCGCTTAGTTGGCCATTTATAATCATCTTTCACCAAAATATTTATCTCTAAATCGTACTGTCGCCCTATTTTCGCAAAATGATGAGTATAATCATCAAATCCATACTCTTTGGACAATGCTTCAATAACTTGATCAACATGTCGTTGAGCACCATCCTGAGGAGCAACAAGCAACACCTCTTTCAGATTTCGACGTAAAACCTTAATTGGTAAGATAGAGGCGAATAGAGCTAATGTAGTAACTAAAATAGGATCAATATAGGCGTTCCATTTACTGTACCCTAACCAATCACAAATCATCACAGAGATAAAACCAATTAAAATAGCGGCACTTAAAATGCCATCAATTAACCATTCTTGAGAGTCAACTCGTACTAATTCTGAGTCAACACTTGATGCAATGTGCTTTTCAATTACATAAATACTAAAACAGCTAATGGTTGATAACACAGCATAAATAAGTGCATCTTTCAGTATAATATTATGACCACCATCCATAATTGTAAGAATACCTGTAATAAAAGCAAATACACAAGTAACTAAAATCATTATGCCATTAACAACATTAATTAATGGTTCTAAATGTGCGTAACCAAACTGAAATTGTGCATCATCGGGTTTACTTACCAAATAAGCGGTATATAAACTTAACCCTGTCATCCCCATACTGAGCAATGAAAACATACCATCAAGTAAAATTGCATTCGATCCAA
Organism: Photobacterium andalusiense; assembly: GCF_900185625.1. Lineage (GTDB taxonomy): Bacteria > Pseudomonadota > Gammaproteobacteria > Enterobacterales > Vibrionaceae > Photobacterium > Photobacterium aquimaris. The sequence goes on along the minus strand of NZ_FYAJ01000002.1, from coordinate 312,557 downwards.
CATAAAACCCGTAGCTAATACCAAGTATTGACACAAAAACAGTACCCGCTAACGATAATTTAAGTGCTGCACGTTCTTTACTAACTTTACGGTAAGCAACCATAATGTCCTCCCAAAAGACAATATCCTTATTATTTTTAAGGTTGTATATTATTGTTACGCCGTAAATATAGTTAAAATGGATAACGACGATATAATGACTGTTGTATTAAATATAGTATTTAATACAAATTAAGTATCGTCGTTGATAAGAATTTATAATCAAACAAAAAAATAAAAAACAAAGTCATTATTAATCATAGTGTTAATTAATATTCACTATAAAAGAAAAGCTGCTATTTTTGTCGAATTAACTCTAGACGCTCAACATCTGTATAAAATGTCACCATTTTAACGCGACTAATAGCATATTCAAAACTGCTTCTCTGACACATTATTTGCGATGAAGAAGAGATTCGATTCCGAGGCTTTCGCTCAATATGACGATTATATTGCTGTTCTAATGCAGTACAATTCGCATGACGTTGGCAAGCATCATAACGTGCCTCTTTCAACGTCAACCAATATGCTTCAAATTGATATAATGCTTTATGTAACTCATTCATATTGTCTTTGGTTATCTCTCCTTCTAATTCATTAACTTGTTGTAGTTGCATAGCAATAAAATCATTAAAATAATCATGTTTTTGGGGCGATAAATAATTATCACAATGAATATCACCAGTACCGATACTATTATTTTGATTTAATTCTGCGACATCCGCAGATGAACATGCCATTGTTAGTAACAATGTGCAGAGTAACGGGAATGGCTTCATATTACTCTCCAATAATAAACAATAATATCATTATGGCGCACTCGTTGTAGCACCACTTTAATTCTACAAGATATCTTATAATTAAGATTTTTCAGGTATAAAAAAGCCAATAATGTTATCAAACATTATTGGCTATATTTTGTTTTAAAACACTTTTCTTTATTGTGTTTTAAAAATTTGCACCGTTTCAAGTTTGGTCATTTTGCGAATTTGACGCCAGACAAAATAAAATATTCCCATCATCATCAGCATTGATGGAATAGCAATAACCGGATAACTTAATAATGTCATTCGCCCTAACTCTTCGTTAAATGCTTCAGTTCCTGCTGGACTCGTAACAATAACGGTAGCAAGAATATAATTCATTATTGATGAGAAAGCGAAAGTACTCGCAAATAAATAATTAGATTGAACTAAGCAACGATCAAAAGCATGTTGCTGATTAGATTCCATTAATTTTTGTTTAATAAGACCTAAATTTAAAATACTATCGTTAAAAATCATTTTAGTAACAATAGGATACTTAGTAAACGTTGAACCAAGAACAACAATACCGATAATACCAGGAATTAACGCCTCTTTAACAGCAAGCCATTGGGTATCAAGTTCTAACACCCCAATGCCGCCAGTAAGTAACACACTGACGATACCAAGTATCGCAATAAAATTGAATTTCTTCTTCTTTAGTAACTCATAGCCACCAAATGCGACAGGGAAAGCTAAAGCAACCAGCAACGCCCCTACCGAACCAAGACGATCATCACCACTCATTTTCATTAAGATGATAGATGGAACAACGACGTTAAAAATAATTTCATTTAACGGATTGGTTTTCTTTTCAGCCATAATTTCTAATAATTTCCTTTATTTATAATTATGTCACTTTGCACTTAATACACTGACAATATCTCTTAATACTAAACAATACTTCCAAACTTATTGCTCGTATCATAGTAATTCTAGTTAAAGCTTAACAGTCTGCTATTTATCTACTTTGATTGTTTCGTTTATCAATATAACTGTAAAGAACAATATCGTTACAAACCATTAAAAACATAACCATCATATTGATAAAGCGATGGCTAACAATGACTAAAAACTACCGCTCGCGGTTAAGCTTGCTATAAGTGCCAAAGTACATGCGCATGCTAACATCGATAACACTGGCTTGGTTTTTGTCAGTAATGCCATTAACCATAGCCCTGTTGCTATTAGCAAGCAGCCAATGCTGATCACACGCCAGATAAACGGCAATAGAATATCATGATGTGTTTGTTCTATAAGCGTTGCCACATCTAAACTTGCAACAATCAGTACTACAACAGCGATAAAAGCACCAAAGACAGGTAAAGTGATGTTTAGAGGATCAACTTTATGCTGTGCCTTTACTAGCATTGCATGTGCTAATAAACTGCCACCAAAACCAACACTAAATATAATAATTATGACATTACCAATATTACCGTGATTAGCACTAAAACTTAAAATATCGATGATATAAGCAATACTCCATAGCAGCATTATAACAACGATGCTTTTTCTAGCGCTTTCTTTACCGATAAGACGATTTTCACATAAGCTATAAATTAAAGTTAACGCGACAAACACTAATACAAACACAACTGCACCAGAGTTGGCTACATTTATCCTTGATAGCATCATCAATGTTGCTTCACGAATTAATAAAGAAGCAATTAATAGCCAACTGATTAAAGGCAGAAGCTTCATTACACGATCATGCTGCCCAAAACATAATTTACCCGACAGCATTACCCCACCAATAATGATAAACGCACCTATCGCAAATTGTGCTAGAACATCTGCTAACACTATTAGCCAATCATTCCACTGCATTTTGACTCCTAATACAGTCTTACTCTAAGCATCATCATTGACAGAACCAATCCAATTCAAAATGCCATAACGTATTTTAATAAAAGGCTATTTTGCCTAATTGTAGTAATGAGTGCAAAAGTCTTGACGCAAAAACACAAATTTAGACGCCAAAAAAATCACCCTACGAATTAATTAGTTTTATAAAGCAATATTTCACAACATATTTACCAATAAGGTATATTTGAGAGTATTAATTAGTAAATAATATCATTCACTAGAGCAACAATTTGCTTTTGTATGACATATCGATAAAAAAAAGCGATAATCATACAAATTTTACTAATTAATCAGATAAAAGATTGACGAAGGATGATTGAAACAGGTATCTTATTTTTTATAGTGAAATAAGATTTTATACCTAGTGTTAAATCTTATTTCAAACCAATTATTCGGTACTCTATATATCATTTACACAGTGTCGCTCTCATCTGAATGAGGTCCCACTCGACATAGAGTAAAGTCACTACTTTGTCTGCTGATTAATGTTCAGACTATAAAAATTAAAGTGAGTAATCATATGTTTGCAATTATTAACACTAACGTATTTGATGGTAAAACTATCCAAGAAAATCAAGCCATCTTTATTGAAAATGATATTATTTCACGCATTGTTCCAATGTCAGCTGTTTCAGCAACTGAGTTACCAGCAGAAACATTTGATGCTAAAGGTTTATTAGCATCAGCAGGCTTTATTGATGTACAGCTAAATGGTTGTGGTGGTGTTTTACTGAATACAGCTATTAGCAAAGAAACATTAGATATCATGAATCAAGCAAACTTAAAAAGTGGTACAACACAGTTTTTGCCGACTTTTATTACTAGTGATCATGAATCAATGGTTGAAGTGCTTAACATGGTTGATGCTATTGACGATCCAGCACAAAAAGGTGTTCTTGGTTTACATCTAGAAGGCCCTTTCATCAGCACCGAAAAGAAAGGTGCACACCGTGAAGAGTTTATTCGTGAATTAGACCTAAAAACGGCACAATATTTAGCTGATAATGCAGATAAAATCTGTGTACTAACAGTAGCACCAGAAAATACGGCACAAGAAGTTATCGATATTGTGCGTAATGCTGGTATCACTGTGTCATTAGGCCACACAAATGCAACTTATGATCAAGTTGCAGAAAAAGAAGGTCTAACTATGGCAACTCACCTTTATAATGCCATGACACCACTTGGCTCTCGTGAACCAGGCGTTGTAGGTTACATCTTCGATAAAAAACCACATGCAGGTATCATCGTTGACGGTATTCATGCTTCTTTCCCATCAGTTCGTATCGCTCATGAGATTCTAGGTGAACAACTATTTATGGTAACAGATGCTGTAGCGCCAGCTGGTACAGATATGACTGAGTTTGATATGGCCGGTCTACATGCTTATGTAACTGATGGTAAGTGTCATTACAAAGATGGCACTATCGCAGGCTCTGCCGTTACTATGATTCAAGGTCTAAATAACTTGATTGATCATGTTGGTCTTAGCCGTGAAGAAGCACTACGTATGGCAACATTATACCCAGCAAAAGCGATTAAAGTTGATAACGAATACGGTCTCTTAAAAGCAGGTTATAAAGCAAATATTACTTTGCTTTCAGATGATAACCAAGTTAAGCACGTTTACCAAATGGGTAAAAAGGCATTCTAATTTAGGTTAACTCTCTAATAATAAATGTAATAAAAAGGCTGCCTTCAAGTGAATGGCAGCCTTTTTCATACTATTTGATTTTTATGCTATCAGTATAATCTTACTTAAATCTTCGCGGTCATTGCTGATGTAACAACTGTTGATGAAGGCTGAATTGGTGTAGAAAATACAACAGTATTACGTTTTGCTACTACAGACATTTGATATTCACGTAATTTAAAGTAAGCGTAACTCACCACGATAGAGAAAAATAGATAAGACAATGAGAACACAAAGGGTGAGCTGAGTACGCCAGCTTTAACTACCCACACTACTCCCGTTACAGTAATCGCTAATTTTGCCGCCATCGCAACAAGCAACATCAATAGTGCGAGTTGTGGATAACGGGTTGTACGAAAAGCTAACCAATAAGCAGTTCCTATCGCGACTGCTGCAATACCAAAACCTGCCATAAATGAATGAAAATGCTCACCTGACAGTATTCCTGCTACTACGGATAACAACATAATCAACCCAAATATCATATTTATTCTCTCTCTGCATGCACTATCTACAAAATGCTTAAATGTAGTCTCTGAAGGTATTTTCTCATCTAGAAGCCGCATTGTATATATGGAGTAAAAGATTCCACTTATGAAACGGTGTCGGTGCTAATTAAAAATAATAACCTAATGTATTGTTATTAAATAATTATAGTTAATAAATCGAGTGACAAAACAGTTAATAGCAACAAATCTCACCACCTGAAAAAAACATGTTTTATAGCGATTAATCCTGCAAATCATCCGTAATAAGTACTTTATATAACAAACACCCACAAACAATGCCAAGTAATCACTATTTGATCGGGAATTAAGCTATTATCACAATTTATTTTTAAATGTAAAAAACCACTACAAGTATTATCTACCTATAGTGGTTTCAGAAACTAATGAATAACGATGAGCATAAATATACTGACAGCAAGTACTATCGCCCCTACTGTCAATAATAATTCAAAGATATGTTTTGGCACATTACACCACTAATTCAGTTACACTGTAACTTATTGCAGTTAATTAATACCATCTGCTTTTATAGTAAGCCTGAGGAATTAAGTCTTTGTTTCTATGACGATAGTATAACAATCAATACTAAATATTAGCTGAACAACATACTGCTGAATGTTGAATATGATATAGATATTCACCCAATAGATTGATGAATCTATTTTTTAATATTACGAGTCATCGTTTGTTAACGTTGTTCTGTAACAGTGATATCGACATAGTAATTCAATAGCTATCACATAATAACTGAATAAAATTGTAATTTATGATAATAATTCAGATACTTAATACTCTATTGCTCGTGTTATAAATTATATGTATTTACTTTTTTCACATCACTTTTTAGGTTGTTTTTTTGCTATTACTGCAAGCTTAACAATGGCAATGGCAGTAGCCACACCGATAAAAGCTGTCATTAAATTATCACCCGAACCTATAAGCCAGCAAACGGTTGATCTTCCTCTTAATGAGTATCATGCGTTAAAAATACTAGCCTTAACAGACGTAAGTAGTAGTCAGGTCCCTCGTCCTTTTGATACACCGTCAAATTCAACACCATCGTTAATCTCTAATTACGATATTGGCATTGATATTAACAATAACAATATAAGGGATGACTATGAACGACGCTTACTCAACCAATACCAACGGCCGGAATACATCGCGATGGGAATATTAGCGGCTGCACATTGGGACAGATTAGCAACGAGTTATTATCAAGATGAACGTATACCATCCATAACTGCACTAACCTTAATTACTAATAATATTGCGATTAATCAATGCTATTACGCATTACAACAGATAGATAACGCGTTAGTTTCACCGATTTTCGATTACTTTAATACCGAGCACCGACTCGCTATAAAACAGCAAGCTGAAGATAAATTATTAGATATTATCGCCACATCAGCTTTTACGGTGCATTTTGACCCACAACCTTGCCAACGTTTTGTCCTATTAGCAGAGTCGATGTTACAAACAACCTTAACCGCAGATTAACTAACACACTAATCTGACATAAATAAAACACCATTATTTATACGTTATGGCACCATAATAAATTAAAGACTATCCACTATTCGTATGTTTCTTTTGTTAGTCATAAGTAAATACTATACTTATGATTTTATAGTGGTTTTTAATCGTTCGCTGTATAATGCACAATCTAAATTATTCAGCTATCACTGTTACGGAATCCAATGAGTAAAATATCAACCTTCTTAAAAGGCATGGCAATGGGCGCAGCTGATGTTGTTCCTGGAGTGTCAGGTGGCACTATCGCCTTCATTACAGGCATTTACGATACGTTGCTTGAAAGTATTCGTCGTATCAACCCAAGTTTAATCGGGGTGATCCGCAAAGGTGGCATTAAAGCTGCCTTTGAGCACGTTAATGGCACGTTTTTAATCTGTCTCTTTGGTGGTATTTTAACGAGTGTCTTTACCCTCGCTAAATTTATCACTTGGATGCTACATACCCACCCAATTCCATTATGGTCGTTCTTCTTTGGCTTAATCATAATATCTGTGATTCACATGCTTAAACAAGTCGAAAAATGGAACATTGGGCGCATTATTTCAATTGCCATCGGTGTTGGCTTTGCTTACGGTATTACCGTTCTTCACCCTGTTGCAATGGATCCTACACCATTAAATCTTCTTATTGCCGGTGCGATTGCGATTTGTGCAATGATTCTTCCAGGCATATCTGGTAGCTTTATTTTACTACTACTTGGTATGTACGCGCCTATTCTAGCTGCTGCAAAATCAGTTGATGTCGTGACTCTAGGTATTTTTGCTATCGGTTGTGTACTAGGACTACTAACATTTTCTCATGTATTATCATGGGTATTACGTAACTACCGTGATATTGCACTTACATTCCTTACTGGTTTAATGATTGGAACTTTAAGTAAAATTTGGCCGTGGAAAGAGGTTATTTCGTGGCGTACAAACTCACATGGTGAGCAAGTACCACTTATTGAACATAATCTTTCACCATTAAACTATGAGCATGTTACAGGCCACCCTGCGTTATTAGGCTATGCCATCTTTGCGATGATTTTAGGACTCGCTGTAGTATGGGGTCTTGAAAAATACGCTGAACGTAACAACGACTAATTATCAGTTCAAACAACATATCAAAGCAGCCCCCGTGGCTGCTTTTTTTTGGGGTGTTTCTTACTATCAATGTAGCAACATCACAAAAAATTACTTCACACCTACCTTTTATAGACATCTCTATTCATAATTAGCTTATCCCAACGAAATTATTAGGGAATATTTAAGGATGAATAAATGAAATACCAATGGATTATTCTTGCTCTTGCTTTAGTTGCAGGACTATTTACCAGTTACATGATGGATAGTAACGATCCTGACGTGACTCGCGAACCTTATTACCCAATGAATTTTTTAGAATCGGGTACACAGGCTATCGATTTATTTGACCCTGAAGATAAGCGTATACGTTTAGTCTATTTTGGTTACACACAATGTCCAGATGTATGCCCAACGTCATTAGCTGTATTGTCAGCGGCTTTAAAAGCGCTTCCGCAACAACAACGAGAGCAATTATGGCCTGTTTTTATCTCTCTTGATCCAAGCCGTGATACTGCCGCGATAAGTGCACAATATGCCGCTCATTTTGATAATACAATTACAGGGGCAACCGGAACAGAACAACAAATTAAAGCATTAGCTGATACATATGGTGTGCTTTATATTAAAAACATCTTAGAAAATTCAACAATAAAATACGTTATAGATCACAACTCTTATTTTTATTTTTTAAAACCAAATGGAGATCTAATTAAAAAGCTGCCTCACTTAGCTAACCCCTCTCAATTAATTGCAACAATACCAACAATAACTGCTGAGATAACAAACAACGAAATAATAGAGATGAACTAATAGCCAAACACACATATTATACGTGACGCATATTAAGGTATTTAATAATTAATAATTTCTTTTTTCTTTACTATTAGTAATAAGTTATCAAATATTTTTACTACCTCTTTTTTTGTTTATTTTTTAATCAATTGTGTTACTTATTTGAGTATTCGCAAAATTTTACATTGCCCTGACTTTATCTATTACTAAAAACAAGAAATTACTTATAACTCCTTATATTAAGCGGGTTTATGCTCCTTTCTAATTAAATATAAATGCAAAAAAACGGTTAAATATGTAGTTTTTTTATTCAAAAACGAGATATTAATCAGATTTTTTTTTCTTAGCCAAAAAAATTTAATGAGCAATTATAATAAGTTATGCCATAATGAATTTGCCAACTCAAACTTTATTCAACAGTTGTAGTGGCTAAATCAATATGGAGATTATATAAAAATGAAACGTACTGTATCTATCTTAGCTGGTGTTTTACTAAGTGCTTCACTTGTAGGTTGTTCTAGCTCTGATGAAGTAAGTCAAATGCAGCAACTAACTAACAAAGTTGACACATTGTCTGAGCAAGTTAGTGCACTACAAGGTCAACAAGACCAAATCGTAGGCGCAGTAAATGACTCACGCGCAGCATCTGACGCAGCATACCAAGAAGCAATGCGTGCTAATAAGCGTATTGATAACATTGCTGGTTCATACACTAAGTAATCTATATTTAGTCGTAAAATACCTAAAGAGATGGCTCAGGCCGTCTCTTTTTATTTATAATTATTTTTATTACCCGTAATTACCGTCCCGCTTTATACTTCTACTTTTAAACATCTATCATATTAGATCGAATAAAAAACAACGACAGTTCACAATTATACCTTCGCTACTAATACACTATTATAATAATAATGATCAATTTCATTGTGATGCTAAATACGCATGCAAAAAAAACGAGATAGTTATATCTCGTTTATTATTAGAATAACAATCTAAGGCTTAGCTATGATTTTAAAATAACAGGTAAACCCGATTGCTTATCTAGTTCAGCATTCAGTCGTTGTAATGCCTTAGTGTCACCTTCAATATCATTCAGTAATGCTTTTGGCGCTTCTACACTCTGCTTAACACCAACCTGAGACTCATCTTTAGATAATGGTGCATGCACTTCAACAATCAATTCACCATCTGTAACACGAGATGTCTTTACGGGCTGATTGATAATTTGAACTTGCGTACCAAGAGGAACTTGTGGGAACAACCATTCTACATCCCAAGGGTTCATACGAATACAACCCCCACTAACACGCATACCGATACCAAAATCTTTATTAGTACCATGAATGAGGTATTCGCCATGACCATAAGCAAGTCGCATTTTATAGTCACCTAATGGGTTATCAGGACCTGCAGGCACAACAGCAGGTAAAATATCGCCTTTTGCTGCATGCTCTTTTCGAATTGATGCAGGTGGTGTCCAGGTTGGATTTTTTACTTTTTCATTGATAGTTGTGGTCATATTGGGTGTATCACGACCTACTCGACCAATACCAATAGGAAAAACATAAACAATAGAGGCATCATTTTTAGGAAAATAGTAAAGGCGTAATTCAGCAAGGTTTACCACAATACCTTTATGGGCAACATCAGGCAGTATAACTTGGGTCGGTATTTGTAATAATTTTCCAGGCTTAGGTAAAAATGGATCTACGCCTTTATTAGCAGCCATCATACCAAGAAAACCTACGTTATATTTATTTGCAATATCAGAAAGACTATCACCTTGTTTTACTTCATAATATTCGGTTGTACCAACGATGTTACTACCATCGCTAGGTAGTTTATATTCAATTGCATGCGCTGCGGATGAGGCTAAACATGTGAGTGACAAAAGTAATGCGCGGTACACGACAATATCTCCGGTTAAGATTTTACAAACATATAATCATGGATGCAAAACGCTATAATTAATTATGCACATAATAACTATATTTAATTATTACATGTGCTTTTAAGCTCTGCTGCCATACTACTTGATATCATTTTAATCTACTAGCTTATCGCTAACAGTAAATCTACAATAATATAAATAGTAACATGCTAACTAACAGCATAATGACGCTATATAATTATAACCGTTAATAAAAAAGAGCTGTTAAATCTTGGTAAGACCTAACAGCTCAATAACGTTTATTTACTATTAAACGGGATATTGTTGTACTAAATATTTCCAATCACGACGTTGTTGGTTTAATTTCTGTCTAATCGATTCATATTGTTGCATAAATTCAAAATTCTCATAATCATTGGCTAATTTCTGTTGCCGCAAATCGATCAGACGTTTCTTCACTTGATAATAATCAGAAATTTTACTAATTAGAGCTTCATACTCATATTGTAATTGCAATAAACGCGCACTGTTATTTGGTAATGTTTTAAATTGATATTGCAATCGCATAAATTCCATTTTCGTGCGTGTTTTCTCAATTCTATCAGCAGAAGTGACTTTTAGATTGGTCGTCCATCCTAACCATGAGCAACTCTTGATTAACCATTTAGTTGGATCAAACTGCCACCAGCGAATACCGTTGCGATAATCATTCTCAAAAATATGGTGATAATTATGATATCCCTCACCAAATGTTAACCATGCAATTACACCATTATCACGGGCTGTATTCCTATCGGTATAAGGCTGAGAACCCCATTTATGCGCTAATGAGTTAATAAAAAATGTCGTATGATGGCTTAACACCAACCGTAATACGCCAATAAACAGTAATGCACCCCACACATTGCCAAGTAGCAATCCGATAATGACAGGTATGCCAATATTCATCATAGCCGCTAGCAAGAAGTAATATTTATGCTGCCAAACGACAATAGGATCATATTGTAAATCAGAACAATTTGAATAATCGTGATAACGACTAGCTTGATAGTGTCGTAGCATCCAACCAATATGGCTATAAAAGAACCCCATTTTAGCTGAATAGGGATCTTTAAGATTATTATCCACATGGCGATGATGTACGCGATGGTCAGAACACCAATGTAAAATACTATTTTGCAACGCAAATGCGCCGCCAAGAGCGAATATCAGTCGCAAAAAGCGATTTGCTTGATAGCTTTGATGTGCCCATAAACGATGATAACCCGCAGTAATTGACATACCGCAGTAACAAAATGCCGCTACTGTCATTACGATAAGCGCAGCATCAAGGTGATAAAAATAGAGGTAGAGTGGAACACCAATAACTGCAATAGCAAATGTCAGTGTAAATAGAGCCACGTTCAACCAAATAATTGGCGGTTTTTGCTGTTGAGGTATCATCCTTTTTCACCTTATTTTCAGCGTACACATGTAAGCTAGATTATACTGAGCACTTAGGGTGATTCAACTAACCAACAACATAAACCGTTATTACAACATCAATAATGTGATTCCAGCCGCATCAAAGCGTGCATTAACACGACGGTAATCGTTATGTAATGGTTGATAATAACTTGCTGGCATCGTCTCTTTTACCCCTGCTTTTATTAATGCATGGTGTTCATCCCGTGTCATGATGACGTATTCAAGATGATCATCAATAATAGTTTTAATACTTTCAATCGTTGCTTCATCATCGCGTACTCGTGCTTTAAAATGCCCTATAATCACCGATAATGGCATCATCATCTCTCTAACAAGCAATTTCCGTTCCTGAATATGCGCAGCAGCAACGGTTCGTTTACCCACATTAAAAATTTGTATCCAATCAGGTTTTCCTTGTTGAGTCACTAACCCATGTTGGTAACAATAATAAGCTTCTAAAAATGTCCGTAAATGGCTATAACGCTCAGAATACACTTCGAGGTAAATATGCTGTAATTCAATACCTGCATTAAATTGATTAACTGCGCTCATAGCAATCCTAACAAAATTTATAGATGGCGTAGTCTACACAGAATATACCGATAACGCCGCTAATTCTATGGCCAGAATTTTTACAAGTATATATTCATTCTGTGAAGATAGTACCAGTATGGTACATAGAGTATTGCATCGTCATTAATTGCACATAACATGATAATAATACTTCCAATAAAGATTCAAAATTTAAATATATGAGAGCAATCATCACTCCTGAATACATCAAAAATTTCTCGTGCATTGCCGATAAATGTGAAGATCACTGTTGTCATAGTTGGGATATCTCAATAGATAAATCAACGTATCAATTCATGACGCAAAAGAGTTCAT